>JANTFQ010000345.1 GCA_024763405.1 Calditrichaceae bacterium | reverse complement strand
GTCTTAAGTATTTTAAGCGCCAAAGCGGTTAGGTTGGAATTATTATAACGGGCGTAGAGATCATGAAAGAAGACAACTTTATCGATGGGATTTTCCATCGGTTCTGCCCGGTTGGCCCTGCGGAAACGCCAGGCCGGTTCGGCTTTTGGCAGCGGTCGTCTGCGATCGATCCCGATGGTTTTTTCCATTAAAACCCGTATTGGCTTTAACCGCATTAACGGATTTGCCAGAGGCGCCGTCCAGGATTGTACTTTACTCATCCATTCACTGTGTTCCAAAATCCGCTGTGTAATACCGGCTCCGTGTTCTTTGCGGTAGCGGGCTTTATGTTCCAGCAGCAGCCGGCCTACATCCACATGGGAGGGACATTCCACGAAACATTCTTCACAATAAATACAGTAGTCGAGCATTGTTTTATAATCTGCCTCGGCACTAAAATTTTCAGGGAGATCACCGGCAATTAAATTTTGCAGAATATCCGCTTTACCGCGCGGAGAAGCTAATTCTTCCCCGTTAATCTGGAAAACCGGACACATGGCCATTGTGTAATTACTCTGGTGGCAGGCGCTGCACCCGTGACATTTTTCAATTTCGTAGTAGTAATCATCGTCGTCGAAATGCAGCAGTGTTTCTTCTTCCTTACGTTTATAGGAGGGATCAAAACGCAGGTTTTTAGTAAGCTGGTTTTCCCTGCTGATTTTAACATCCGGATTTAAAATTCCGTGCGGATCGAAGAGGTGTTTGACCTGCTCATACAAGGCATACAAAGGACCGGCCTGTTCGATCAGAAGATGGGCGCGCGCACGTCCGTCTCCATGTTCCCCGCTCAGGGAGCCACCCATTTTTAAGACTTCCGCGGTTACTTCTTCTGAAATCTGCTCCATCTTTTTTAAATCGGAAGGCTTAGAAAAATCAATATAAGGCCGGGCATGAAAATTACCGTTTCCCGCGTGTCCCAGAATAATGGCCTCGGTATTATATTTTTCATAGATGCCGTACAAAAATGAAATAAAGCGGTCGATATTTTTAGGCGGTATGACATAATCTTCGATGAAGGCCGGCACTTTTTCGGGACGCTTCTGCTGATAAACCAGAGGGAAACTGGCTTTGCGTATTTTCCACAACTCAGCCTGTTCCTGTTCGCTGCCGGTCGTATGATAGGTTACTCCGGACGGGAATGTATCATTCAAAAATTGTGTCAGCTCTGCAGCTTGTCGGCTGATTTTTTCATCCGAGTCCCCGTTAAATTCCACATATAACTGGCTCTCAATTTCCGCGGGATAAAAGGTATGCAAATCCTCCCGAAAACGGCGTACCAGTTCCATGGCTTTTTTTTCCATCATCTCCACCGCGGAAGGCTGGAACTGAAGAATAGGTTCGATAGCGACGGCCGCATCCTGCAGTCGATTAAAATTGATAACGGTCAAATTCTTTTTTTGCGGCGGTGTTTTTACGCGCAGCGTAATTTCGGTAATGATGCCCAGCGTGCCTTCCGAACCGCAGAATAATTTACCCAGATTAAAGGTTCCGTTTTGTAGTACTTTTTCCAGGCGGTAACCCGACGCATTTTTAGGTACATCCGGAGTGTGGCGCTTAACAGAATCTTTATTTTGCCGTAACATATTATATACGGCTGAGGCGAGACGGCTGTGATCTGTTTCCTGTTCTAAAAATTCTTCAAACGCTACAGACGATTCCTGCCAATTTTTAGTATATAGTATCTGGCCGTTTTGCAGCACCACTTCTAAGGATTCGATATACTCAACGGTTGAACCGTTTTGCAGAGAATGAGCTCCGGCGGCATTATTGGCCACCATTCCGCCGACGGTACAATATTCACCACTGGATGGATCGGGCGGGAAATAGCGGTTAAATGTTTTTAGCCAGCGATTTAAACCGCCATAGATGACGCCAGGCTGAACCCGCACCGTTTCCGTCTCGGGATCATACGCGAGGATCTGAGTCATATAGCGGGAAAAATCGAGAATGATGCCTTTATTCACCGCCTGCCCGGCGAGACTGGAGCCGGCGCCTCGTGCGGTGACCGATAAATTTTGGGAACGGGCATAGGCCAGCACGGCCTGGACATCGGCGGTTGTTTTGGGATATACAACACCTTCGGGGATGATTTTATACATACAGGCCGCAGTAGAATAAAGCGCACGTGACGCCGGGCTGAAAGAGGCTTCCCCCTGGATAAGTGCATTTATTTTCTGTTCATGGCTCGCAGAAACCGCGTTCTTTTTTATCATTTTATTGATTCATAGTTCAAAATTAAAAGTATGTAAATTACTTGAAACGATGATAAAAGGCTAATTTATTTCGGGTTGATAAAAGGGATGTTGTTAAATATGATAAACGGTTCGAATCCTCTAAGGCTTCGCACCGCAGATATGTTTTTAACCTGGAGATTGGACATTCGCTGTTGGATATTGCGTATTCAGCGATAAATTTAAGAAATATCCAATATCCGGCAGAGAATTATCAAGTATCAATTTTTTCATGTATCTGGGGCCCCTTTGGAATGGTACGAATCCTTTAAGGATTCGCACCGCGGTAAGATTTTTTCCGGGGAATTGGACATTCGCTGGTGGTTATTGCGTATTCAGCAGTAACTTTAAGAAATATCCAATATCCGGCAGAGAATTATCAATTATCAATTTTTTCGTGTATCTGGGAGCCTTTAAAACGGTACGAATGCTCTAAGGCTTCGCACCGCAGGTAAGATTTTTTCCGGGGAATTGGGCATTCGCTGTTGGATATTGATTATTCAGCGATAAATTTAAAAAATATCCAATATGGCAGAGAATTATCAAGTTCTTCGTGTATCTGAGATCCTTTGGAATGAAATGAATGCTAAATG
>JANTFQ010000344.1 GCA_024763405.1 Calditrichaceae bacterium | reverse complement strand
CGTTCCGAAGATGATGACAAAAATAGCCGGAACCGATTGAAAGAGGCTGGTTGGGATTTCGAATCCCAACACGACACGGTTAATTTTAGCCTTTGTATAAAGATTCATCAGGCCGCCTGCTTGTTCATAAGCTGCCCAAAATATAATCACGATAATGAAAGAAATTAGCAGCACAATAATGCGGTCTTTTTCGATTTTAGTTAGCGGGGACCTGGTTTTAACACCAGCCTCTTTTTTAACCACAATTACATTACCAACATCTTTCAGGAATTTCAGTCCCCAGATATAAACGATTTGTCCCAGCAGCATTCCGATCCCAGCCAGGCCGAACCCGTAATGCCAGCCATACACTTCGCCGATGTAACCCACCAGCAGCGGCGCCGAAGCGGCCCCAATATTAATACCGATATAAAAGATGATAAACCCGCTGTCCCGGCGGCTGTCGCCCTTTTTATAGAGACCACCGACCATTGTAGAAATATTTGGTTTTAGTAATCCAACACCGGAAATAATGAGAGCCAGCCCGGTGTAAAAGGGAACCATTCCTTCCATAGCGAGAGTAAGCTGCCCAATTGCAATCAGAATTCCACCGAAAAACACCGTTTTTTTCTGACCCAGCCAGCGGTCGGCAATGATTCCGCCGGGAATAGCCATCACATAAACCATCATCGTGTACCAGCCGTAAAGCACCAGAGCGTCGGTATTGCTCCAGCCCAGTCCCGGGTTTTCGCCCATGGTTTCTTTTGTTAAATAGAGCACCAGTATGGCGCGCATTCCGTAAAAACTAAAGCGTTCCCACATTTCGGTAAAAAATAAAATCGGTAATCCCTTAGGGTGCTTGTTTGCCATTTTTCCTCCTTGTTGGAATTCCTTTTAATCAAGCTGAATAAAAGTCCTTTTGATTAAATAGGATAGTTTACTTCATCTGGTTCTATGTTTCCACTTATGTTTGAGAATTTCGTTGGTTTGGTTGTTACTATTTTTCAATAAATAGAAAAAATCCGGTTATCCTTTCAAAAAATACTTTATCGGCAAGACATCTACCCGGACAAAACGATTCAGAACTATAAATCATTTAACCTGAAATTCATCGGCATCTTTCCATACCGGAAACTTTTTACGAAACTCTGTAAGGCCAGCATTTGAAAGCCGGCAGGTTTCCGTTTTTTCTTTGTCATTTAATGTACAGGTTTCATTTCCCAGGTAATCGATGACTGCCGATTGGCCGGTGTGATTTATCCCGTTGCCATCTTCACCAATCCGATTTACCCCGGCCACGAAACACTGATTTTCAATTGCCCTGGCTTTTAGTAAAATATCCCAGTGATTGCTGCGCCGTTCGGGCCAGTTGGCAATGTATACAATCATATCATATTCATTTTTTCGGTTGCGCGCCCAAACCGGGAAGCGCAAATCATAGCAAATTAAAGGCAATATCTTCCAGCCATTTAATTCAACAATAATGCGTTCGCTGCCGGCACTAAAATATTTATCTTCACCGGTCATTCGAAACAGGTGGCGTTTGTCATAATAGAAAATTTGTCCCTCCGGTTTTACCCAAAGCAGGCGATTAAAATATTTGCTATCTTCTTTAATTATCAGACTTCCAATCACATCCGCTTTTACCTGATCAGACATTTCTTTAAGCCAGGTGACCGTTGCCCCCTGCATTGTTTCAGCAAATTTTTGCACATTCATTGTGAAGCCGGTGGAAAACATTTCCGGCAGGATGATTAAATCGGTTTTGCCTGCAAGTACCTGAATCTTATCTGAGAAATGTACCAGATTTTGCAGAGGCTGTTCCCAGAAAATATTACCTTGAATCAGGCTGACGCGCAGGTCACTCATATATCTTCATCCTCTGTCTCAGCAGCATCTAATTGCATTTTGTTTCCGGGCAATTGCATATAATTATTTTTTGTTGACACTTTCTTTCCGCTTTTTCTTTCTAAATCCTTTCGCGCACTGCCAGCCACACTGCCACCCTGTTTGGCAGCTTTTTTATTTTCATCAAATCCCTGTGCGTTTTTTGTCCGGGCAATTTCGGTAGTTGACGCTTCCCCTAACATTGAAAAGATGAGTTCCAGGTCCGTCATATGGTCGCGCAGGTTTTCTTTTTTCAAATGTTTATACTCTTTGTACTCTGCAGGTGTCATCCCAAAAGTGGCTTTGGATATTTCTGCCGTCAAAATGGCATATTCCTTATCTTCTCCCACACCTCTTTTTTGCCACTCATCCGTTAATTCTTCGCGAATGGCGATACCACGCATCCGTTTTTCAATCCAGTCGTCAGGGTATCCTTTGGCTTTATAAAACGCTTTTGTCCTCTTTGTAGCCAGTTCCGGGTCTTCAATTTCCTGAACACGTTCGTAGCCAACTCTGGCCAACCAGCGTTTAAAAGGCTCGGCTTTTGGCGACGGGATGGATTGGATGATACGGAAAATACCTTCTGTATTGGCACAATTCATTTTCTGATTTCCGCCAGAAGTTTCGATTACAAGGGGGGTGGCAATTTGCCCCCACCCTTTTGAAAGCTCTAAATCGCGCCTGCGCATATCTTTGATATAGCCTTTAGGTTGCACAGAATCTGTTAAAGCTGCAACAACATCGGTAATGACAAACCACCACTCATTTTTGTGAATGGTTTTACGGATTTCTTTCTTTTTAAAAATTGCAATTTTGGTAGTCATCGTTTATCCCCGTTTAACTAAAATCCTAAACTACAAAAATATAAATCTCAAACAGTGGTTCATTTTCTGACTGAAGGTTTGATTTTAAAATATGGCTAAAAAATAAAACTCTGAGCAAATCTAATCAGCCGTCCCGGATAATCCAACCAGAAATCCAAAATTGTAAAACAGCAGCCA
>JANTFQ010000343.1 GCA_024763405.1 Calditrichaceae bacterium | reverse complement strand
TGATCGAATACGTGCACAATAATATCGCTGTAATCCATCAATACCCATTTTAGATTTTGATAGCCTTCTTTACTCACCGGATAAATATTTTCGGTGCGCAGTTGATCATCGATATGATCGACAAGGGCTTTTATGTGAACCCCGGATTCACCGGTGATAATGACAAAGTAATCTGCAAAGGTGGATATTTTGGAGATGTCCATTCTAACAATTTGCCGGCCTTTTTTTTCCTGAGCCGCTTCGATAATATGTTTAACAGTTTCCTGTGTTGTCAAATATTCCTCGCTTAATCTTTTTTAAAGATAGGTAGTGTTTTAAAATCCTGTCCAATAACAATCGTAATATCGGCAATAGGAGAAGGATTCTCGAAAGATTCTACCCGGGCCGTTTTGATACCGATAAGCCGGGCCAGATCTTTCGCCTTGCTCAGGTTTTCCGGCGTTTTTAACTGGTCAATTATTTTGCTTTGTTGAACATCAAACCTGGTTTTGCCTTTTTCGATATAATTGCCACTGTTAACAATATCGTAATCCGCCAGAATCAGGCGGTCGCCTAAAATTTTGGCAATTCCCTGTTCACCGCAGCCGTTTAAAACTTCTACCTGAATTCTCTTTTTCAGAGGTGATAACTTTGGTTGGCTTTCGGCAGCCGTTTCGGGTTTTGTCTCTGCCGGCAGGGGATTGCGAACCGTGGAAACGGTTTCCGAAGTTTCGGCAGGCGGAAAGGTTAACAAGGGAAGCAGATAGCGGTATCCTGCATATACTGCTCCGGCGGCAATGATGAGATATAAAAGGCTTTTAAAAAACTTTCGGGTAGTTCCCGACCGCTTTGGCGCACGTACCGAGTGATGCGTAGCGGCCGTTTGTTTTTTGCGAATCGTTTGTGTATTTAGCCGTCTGCGGTGTCTCAATGCTCTCCTTCGTCTCCTCTAATCAAAAACATAAAAAAGCCGGACTACTATTCCATCTGGGAAGAGTCCGGCGATATTTTTATAAAAATGTCTCGTATCGTCTATTGAAAAGGCTGATAATTATAATTGCTCAATCCCGGCCTGTACAGACCGCCCGGATTTGACTGTACCTCGAAAAACAGACTTGAATGTTCATTAATTTTATAGTGCAGCTGCGCTCCGCCGAATAATCTTGGCTTATTCAGATAAAAGTTTTCTCCCAGCGTATTGTAGGGAGAGGACATAATGCCGAGATTTGTGCGTAAAAACAGATTGTCCGATACCTGAAAATCGATGGTGTTCATATACGTGCTAAGCGCCATTCCATTTTGCCCTGCCATTCCATACGACATCGACATCGAATGGTGCATAGTGATTTTGGAAGGGTCCAGAAAACCAAACAGGAAATCCGAACCGGGTGCGGTAAGCACACCGGAAATATTCGGGGCTCCTGTGTCCCGCTTAAACTGAGCAAAACTTGTATTTGGAAGCGCTGTCAGGAACACGAACAGCATTATTACGGCAGCTGTCTTTTTCACTTTACGACCTCTCTTTTTTGGCTAACTTATTAAACCTTTAGCGGCAAATCAAATCTTTTAAAATCATATATTCATAAAAGCTTAACGCCGTTGATTTAAAATAGTTTCCGCTTCTTTCAGCTGTTCAATTGTATTAATGCCGCGGGTTTCATCAAAGCTGTCGGTTTTTACCGCAAAAACTTTTTTGTTTTCCGAAATAAAAATAGAAATAACATCCGGCAGATAATATTCACCCTGCACATTGTCATTTTTTACCATCTTTAAAGCGCGAAAGAGATCCGCCGCGTTAAAAATATAAATACCGGCATTGATTTCTTTTACGGCCCGTTCGTGCTCATTGGCGTCTTTGTGTTCCACAATTTTATACACCGAGCCGTCAGAATCACGCATTACCCGGCCGTATCCGCTTGGGTCGTCCAAATCGGATGTCAACAGCGTGGCCGTCGCTTCGTTCCGGTTGTGCACTTCAATCATCGCTTTCATCGTTTGCGCGGTGAGCAGGGGAACATCACCGGATAAAACAAGAACGTCTCCGTCAAAGCCGGTTAAAGCGGGTTCTGTCATCTGAACCGCGTGACCGGTGCCTAACTGCGGCTCCTGAACGGCAAAATCAACCGGCAGGCCGGCACAGGCGTTTTTGACCATTTCCCGTTCGTGACCAATAATCAGGATTATTTTTTTCGCGTTTAGTTCCCCGGCCAAATCGATTACATAATGTACCATTGGGCGGTCGTTAATTTTATGTAAAACCTTGGGTAAATCCGATTTCATCCGGGTGCCTTTTCCGGCGGCGAGTATCACGGCTGCTAATGAATGCACAGGTTTTCCTTTCTTTTCTGCTTTGTGTCTCCGGTTGTGTTATTCCAGAATAATATTGTCAATCAGACGGGTCTTTCCAAAATATGCGGCCAAAAGAAACAGTATTCTTCTTGAATCGGTCTGAGCTGGAGCCAGAGTCTCCGCGTCCCGGTATTCGACATAGTCAATTTTGGCGGATGAATTTTGTGAAATATGCTGTTTCATTTTAGCCTGAATGGATTTAAAAAGACGGTTTCCGCTCTCAAATTCTGCGCGCGCTATTTGCAGGCTCTGATGCAGAACCGCTGCTTCTTTACGTTCCTGCTCCGAAAGATATTTATTGCGGGAACTCATTGCCAGACCGTCCGCTTCCCGGATAATGGGCGCGGTAATAATATCTATCCCAAAATTTAGGTCTGTATTCATTCGCCGGATGATCAGTGCCTGCTGAGCGTCTTTTTGTCCGAATACAGCGACATCGGGTCGGACAATATTAAAGAGTTTAGCCACGATGGTGGTAACTCCCCGGAAATGGGTAGGACGGGAGCGACCGCATAAAATGCCAGCCAGGTCTTCGGTTAC
>JANTFQ010000342.1 GCA_024763405.1 Calditrichaceae bacterium | reverse complement strand
CATTACGTTATGTTGTTCATGGTAAATTTTATAACTCATATAAAGGATAAATAAATGTTGAAGCAATATGTCCTAATTTTCATTCTAATAGCCGGCAGCCTGCTTTACGGGCAGAAAAATAACATACACCACCAACTCAGCGCGGTTGTGCACCCGGCGGAAAAAGCAATCGATGTTACAGACCAAATTACTATTCCGGCTGAACAGGCGGCACAGGAGCTGATTTTTTTTCTGAACAGCAGCCTGACTGTTAAATCCGCCTCGCCCGGCATCAGTGTAACCCTGCTTCAGGAAAAAGCCATGTCCAGAGACTTAGGGATGGATCAGGAAGCCCCGGAAGTGGCCGCCCGCATCAAGCAAAACAAATATCGACTAAACGCCAAAACTACCAACGGAAAAGCGTTAACGGTTGTTTTAAAATACAGCGGCAAAATTTACAATCCCATCCAGCAAATCGGCGAAGAATATGCCCGCGGATTTTCCACCTCACCGGGCATCATCGATACAATGGGTGTCTATCTCGCCGGAGCCAGTGCCTGGGTTCCTTTTTTTAACGAAAACCTGATCACCTTTGAATTATCGGTATCACTTCCGGCCGGTTGGGATGTGGTGAGTCAGGGCAAACGTACGCGGCACGAAACGGAAGCCGGCCGGCGCCTAACAACCTGGGATTCTCCGGAACCGATGGAAGAAGTGTTTTTAATCGGGGCCAGATTCAGTGAATAT
The DNA here is from genome assembly GCA_024763405.1 of Calditrichaceae bacterium. GTDB lineage: Bacteria > Calditrichota > Calditrichia > Calditrichales > Calditrichaceae > JANTFQ01. The sequence continues at coordinate 2,165 of JANTFQ010000342.1, read as the reverse complement.
ACCAAACCCGCCGGTGCGGTGGAGGTGATGGCTTTTCTGCGCACCCCGGACGAAGCGCTGGCTAATAAATACTTAGAAACGACCGCTCAATATCTGGAAATGTACCGTCAGTTAGTGGGTCCGTTTCCCTTTGCCAAATTTGCTTTAGTAGAAAACTTCTGGGAAACCGGCTACGGTATGCCGTCCTTTACCCTACTCGGCGAAAAAATTATCCGTTTTCCTTTCATCTTAAATTCTTCTTACCCGCATGAATTGCTGCACAACTGGTGGGGCAACAGCGCGTATGTGGATTTTAAGCACGGTAACTGGTGTGAAGGGCTCACCGTTTATATGGCCGATCATCTAATCAAAGAGCAGCGCGGGCAGGGGGATAATTACCGCCGTTCCACACTTCAGAAATACAGCGATTACGTAACCCCGGAAAATGACTTCCCGCTTAACACATTTTTATCCCGTACCAGCGCCCCTACCGAAGCGGTGGGCTATGGTAAATCTATGATGCTGTTTAATATGCTGCGCGATCAAATAGGCGACGTGGCGTTTGTTAAATCTATGCAAACCTTTTACCGCCAGAATAAGTATAAATTCGCTTCTTTTGATGATATTCGTCTCGCGGTGGAACAGGTTACCGGAAAAGATTTTAAGGATTTTTTCCATCAATGGGTAGACCGTACCGGCGCGCCGGAACTGCGCCTTTCTTCCGTGGAACGAACACATAATTCCAAAGGGTACGCCTTGTCTTTTACCCTCGCTCAGGTCCAGACGGAAGATCCTTTTACTCTGCAGGTTCCTACGGCAATTACCTTTGCCGATGGCACTGTGATTCAAAAAATTGAATTAACAAAACGGCAGCAAACCTATACTTTGACCTTTGATAAAAAACCACTGCTGCTGCAAATCGATCCGCAGTTTCAGCTCTTCCGCCGTCTGCATCCCAACGAAATTCCGCCGTCGCTTTCTAAAATTTTCGGTTCTAAAAAACTGTTAATGCTGCTGCCGGCCCGTGCATCACATGAAGAACAGGACGAATACCGCCGACTCGCGGCGATGTGGTCTAAAGACCCGTCCAAACAGATTGAAGTCAAAATGGATAATGAGATTCAAAGTCTGCCGGCCGATCGGGCCGTCTGGATTTTTGGGGTTCAGAACGCCTTCCGCCCGGTTGTTGAAAAAGGATTGGCCCGTTACAAGGCAAAGGTAAATGACGGCAAAATCACCATTGGCAAAACCGTTTTATCCGAAAAACAGAACAGTCTGGTTATTTCCATGCGCCATCCCAACAATCCCAACTCGGTAGTTGTCTGGCTGACAGCCTCCACAAATGAAGCCATTCCCGGGCTGGCGCGCAAGCTGCCCCATTACGGCAAATACAGCTATCTTGCTTTCGAAGGGAACGAACCGGCCAATACGGCCAAGGGACAGTGGCCGTCCATAAATTCTCCCTTAAATTTTCAGCTGGCTCTTTCAGGTCATCCGCAGGCACATCTAAAAAAGCGTCCCGCTCTGGCCGAGATAGCGCCGGTATTTTCCGCAGAACGGATGATGCAGGATATTCGCTTTTTAGCTGATAAAAAACGAAAAGGCCGCGGTTTGGGCACGCCGGAACTGGAACAGGCGGCCAATTATATTGCCGGAGAATTTAAAAAAGCCGGACTCAAACCGGGAGCGGATGACGGCACCTATTTCCAGGCCTGGCAGGACGTCGTAAATGCCAAAGGCGCTAAAGGAACCATTAAAAATATCATTGCGATTATTCCGGGAACAAATCCAAAAATGGCGGGAGAATCGGTGGTAGTAAGCGCGCACTATGATCACCTCGGACTCGGCTGGCCCGATGTGCACAAAGGTGATGAAGGTAAAATTCATCCCGGTGCGGACGATAATGCCAGCGGTATTGCCGTGATGCTGGAGCTGGCCCGCATAATGGCCAAAGCAGGACATCCGCAGCGCACCATTGTCTTTGTGGCCTTTACCGCCGAAGAGAACGGATTGGTCGGTTCGGCTTATTATGTGAAACATTATCAGAAATATCCCGCCGCGAAAGCAATCGGCGATATTAATCTCGACACCGTTGGGCGGCTGGGGAAAAATAAACTGATGGTGTTGAACAGCTCTACCGCGCGGGACTGGAAATTTATTTTTATGGGCGCCGGTTATGTAACCGG
>JANTFQ010000341.1 GCA_024763405.1 Calditrichaceae bacterium | reverse complement strand
TCGATGGTCATCGAAACTTCGGCCATTCCGGTCGGTTTGCGCTGGCGGGTTCCGTTAAAAATAACGTTTTCCATTTTATCGCTGCGCAGGGCAGTGGTACGCTGTTCGCCCAAAACCCAGCGGATAGAATCGACAATATTGGATTTACCGGAACCGTTGGGGCCGATGATACAGGACATACCGGGATTAAAATCCATTTGGGTTTTGGTCGCAAAGGACTTAAAACCCATAATTTTTAATTTAGAAAGATACATTTATCTCCGTGATATGGGATTTAAAACAGACTTCCGGATCGGACTAACAAAGACAGGTAATCCAGCCAGTAAGCGGTTGGTTTAAAAACAGCCCAAAAGATAATAAATGGGATGGTGTAAGACAAGAGTATGGCCACTAAAACTTTACTGACTTTTGTGATAAATAAAACACGAATTCCATTTATTATGCGAAAATGCGCCCAAACCACAAAAAGAAGAATCAGGATAAAGAGATATAAATTCCAGGATTCGAAGGCCAGAATCTGAAAACTGAAAAGACTGACCGGCAACAGAAACAGCAGGGGTACTCCGGACCATAATCCGATAGCCATCGCCTGGCGCAGCCGAATTCGCAAGCCGCTTAAAACGGCCGCAATTTTTAGGATAAAACTAACAATAATGGGGTACAAGAGCAGCATTGAAAACAGAATCAGCGTCAGGTAAAGAGGGCTCGAACTGACTTGCAGGAAGCTTTTGTACAGGCCGACAGGCCCCAAAAGAATTGCGGAAAATTCCTGCAGAATAAAAGAATCGTGATGAAAATACAGAATGGAACTGAAAATACTACTCAGCAGCAGCGCAGCGTAACCGCCAACCCAGAATGAATTGAACAGTGGAATAATCCGGCGTTCACGCATATCCACAAAAAATCCGTAAGGATGGCGCATTGCTTTACGCATATTTTCATTTAAGCGGGGCATTCGCCGGTAGACAGCAAAAAAGAAAATGGTACTAAAAATAATCAGGATGGAGAAGAAATTAGAATGTTTTTGATGCGGCGCGCTGTTTAATAAATGTGTGCTGCCGCTGTTCCACAACGGATTAAAATCAAATAACCAGTGCTTAGCGTGACGATTACGGTCGAGCAGGCCGCTGTGATAAATATCTGCAGAATCAGCGTTTTGCACGGAATAATGATTGGCGCGGGCTAAATGCCAGTCCATATAGCTTTCCACAAAGCCGCCGTTCAGATGAAAAGTATTAAAGAGCGCGTCAAATTCGTGTTTAAAAAATTTAACCCGTTCCTGCGAAACAGGGTCTGTGTCCCATTTGGCGGCCGGTTCATTGCGGATACAGCCAATTTTCCCGGCGAGTAAAAATCCTTTTTGGTTTTTTATATTTTCAATCGCATAGCGCTGCAAAGGCCGATAGATATCGAGCAGATAAAAATCAGCAATTTTTTCGATAGGCAACGCCTCTGCCGGAAATGGAGAAACATAGGTCAGGATTTTTAATTTAATGTTGACTATATCTTTTAAAATAAACATAAACTTTTGTGTTGCCGCATCCCGAAGGGAAATTTCCTGTCCAAGGCCAATGGCCGTAATGCTGGGATGTGAGGTGCTTAAGGCAGCCAGGTTGCTCAGCGCCATTTTCGAGTGTTCCAGCAAATCATCATTAAAAAATAGGGGCGGCGGGTAGCGCAGGATGGGTAATTCACCAAAAAGCAGCAGGCCAATTGAATCCGCCATTTGAAGCATTGTTTGGTCCGGCAGGTAACGGGGCAGGCGAACCGCATTAAATCCCATTTCTTTGATGGTTTTAAAATCGGATCGGATTATTTTTTTATAAGAGCCGCCTTCAAGCCGTTGGGCGTCATTGTGATAATTAATCCCTTTTACCGGCGTCGGTACACCGTTTATCCGAATGCTGCCGGATTTAAGTTCCAGGGTGCGCAAGCCAAACGGAAAGTTTTCCTCTAACAGAAGGCTGTTTTTATCGAAGATTTTAATGTGCGTCCGGGTTAACACCGGATTATCCGGTGACCAGAGATATTCTTTCTTCACCGTAAGCCGGCCTTCGATGCGCTTCGTTCCGCCGGAGATGTAGCGGGTGCGTTTGGAGCCTTTCGGCAGAAAATTTTCCTCGATGCGGTATTTCGATTTGGATTCCGGAAGCCGGATTTCATAAGAATAAAACAGTTCGGCCGCAGACGTCAGGGTTTCAATTTTCAGATTGAAATTTCGAAGCAGCTTTGGACGTAAAGAATATAATTTAATGGCTTCTCTTAAGCCGAGGTATTTTTGTTCTGAATAAATACGGGCAAATTGAGGAAATCCGCCGGTCGCGTCGGAAGGCCTTTTTAAAACCACCGAAAGCAGGTTTTTGGGCTGTAGTTCTTCGGCTGGGAGGCGGACGGTAAACGGGGCGGTGCTGTTTGAATGAAAGCGAATTAAGTGCCCGTTCAGATAAACGGAAAGCGTACCCGAAATTCCTCCGGCGGTTAGGACCACGGGAAGCGAATCCTGCCCGGCGGGAATTTTAAATGCCGCCCGCAGCGTAATTTCCTTGAGTTCTGTTCTGGAAAAGGGGAAATCAATATTTTCCCAGCCCGTCGAATTCCGGACCTGCCACTGCAGCGGTCCGATTTCTGAAGCGCTTCCTGCAATTTCATTCGCGGAAATATCTGGTACCTGTGGCTGCGGCCGGTTTTGAGCAATGGCCTGCAGCGACGCGAAAACGGTAAAAAGTAGAATTAATAATTTAGTTTTCATCAGCCGCCATTCAGATTAAAGCGATGAGGTCGCGGACGGCCTGTTCGATACCGATGGAAATACTTTTATTGAAAACCGGACGTCCCGCAATAATATCTTCAAGAAAATCGATCCGGCTTATGTCTTTTATATTGTCATATCCAATAC
>JANTFQ010000340.1 GCA_024763405.1 Calditrichaceae bacterium | reverse complement strand
TCGGAAAACTATACCGAAACAGATGGTGTTAAAAAGGGTGGCAGTGATAAATACATCTGGCATATTCTTAAAAACCTTCTTTTTTTTAAAGAATTAAAAGCCGTGATTCAATATGATGGAACCCGGCAGGAAACCGATTGTTTTATTAACACGGTTTCCATAGGCCGGCGCTTTGCCGGGGATTTTTTTCTAACACCCAAAGCCATTGCCGATGACGGTTTGCTGGATGTCTGTATGATCAAAAAACTCTCTCTAAGCCAGCGCTTAAAAATTCTCCTGCAGGTGCCGAAGGGAACGCATATTAAAGATGAAAAAGTACATTATTATCAAACGGATAAACTCACCCTCGAGTTTCCGGAGGTGGTTCCTTTTCACGTAGACGGAGAATTGTTCTTTGGTTCTAAATTTGAAATCAAAATTTTACCTAAGAGTCTGCGCGTGATTTACAATCCGCGGGGGAATCATTTTTTCAGTAAATAGATATAGAACCCGGTACTTTGCTCAATGATAAAAAAATACAGCTATGCTGCCTTCTTCGATTTAGACCGGACAATCATCCGTGTAAACAGCGGCGAAATATTGGTGCGTCAGGCCTATAAAAACGGTTTAATGAGTAAAACAGATATTCTCAAAGGATTATATTTTACCTTTTTATATAAGCTGGATTTAATCCCAACCGAGCAGATAATTCTTAAAATGGCCCGCTGGATGGCCGGGCTTTCGGAAGCGGCGGTAATCACCCTTTGCGAAGAGATATTTCGCACCTATCTGGTGGACGCCATCCGTCCGGAAATTTACGATACGATACAATTTCACAAAGAGCGAAACGGCGAAGTGGTTATTCTGTCTGCTTCGATGCCCTACATCTGCTCGCAATTCGAAACACAGCTGAATTTAGGGAGTTCTATCTGTTCTCAATTAGAAGTGGTGGATGGAAAGTTTACGGGGCATCCGGTTGGACGTTTTTGTTTTGGAGATGAAAAAGTAACCCGTCTGACCCGGTTTTGTGAAGAAAAAAAGTATCGCTTGACAGATGCCTTCTATTATGCGGATTCCATTTCCGATTACGATGCGTTGAATATAATCGGGCACCCGGTTTGTGTAAGCCCCGATAAAAAACTGGCCAGGGTAGCCGGTCAAAAAGGCTGGCCTCTTTACAACTGGAAATAACCGCAACAAAATTTAACGTACTTCAATTTCACCCGGCGTTTGTTTGTAGGGAACATTCAGGTAATCTAGATCAAACGCGTAAAGCCGGTCGCCTAAACTGTTAAGCAGCTTGTCCGGTACGCCCTCCTGCACCACTTCCAGTAAAGGATAAAAATAATACTTCCCGGCGCTGAAAAAATCTCTTGGAAATTTATAGATCATAACCCAGGTAACGGGGTGGGTTATGACTTCTTCGGCCCAGAGGGCTGTTGTGCCTCTTAAAAAAATCGCTTCTTCCGGGCTTCTGTTTTCACTTAATATAACCAGGGCATTGGCCGCGCCCCAGGGTTGCCGGAAGGTGCGGACTAAAACCGTATCGGCGATATTGGTTAAATGCACCTTAATGACCAGGCTATCCTTCGTGGCAGCGGTCAAAAGAGTATGATTTAATTCGGTGCGGATATCCAGAAGTTTCGGCATCCAGACATCCGGAAAGATCGTACCATCCTGGCTCACGTTTCCTTTGTTCCGTTCAATTTTTCCGTTAATGAGTACAAAAGAAGCCGAGCTAATTCTGTAATTTGCGCAGAAAAAATAAACCTTAAAAATACCATTTAAACCGCCTCCGGGTTGAACGGAGGGGTCGGGCAGTTCGATGGAAAAACTTCCGTCTTCTTTCGTATAGGTGGAATACTCAAATCCATCTACCCACACATACACGCCTTCGGCATTAACTTCATTTTCCAAAACAACCCGGCCGCGGACAGTGGTTAATTCGTCTACTTTGATAGACTCGTTGAAGAAGGGATTGTCCGTGCAGCTCCCGATGAGGAAAAGATAAAGAAACAGGCTGGGGAAAAAGCGTATTTTTTTCATAAAAAAGTCACTTAATATTGAATGCTGAATGCCAGGTAAAAACGCCGGTCACGAATGGCGATTCCTTCCAGTTGGGTATTGTCCTGAATAAGATTACGCACACTGCCGTTAAAATTAAACGTTAACGAATTCAGCTCAATTGATTTTGATAGATAAAGATCCAGATTCATATAACCGGGCAGTTCCACTTCCCAATACCGGCCGTTCTGAGCGCGTACCCAGGCGCTTTGATCGCTTTCCAGAAAGGTATGTATCTGAAAAGAATAACCACGGTGGGTAATGGCAACATTGCCGATGTATTTCCATTCACTTTTAAAAGGGAAGGCGGCTTTTTCGGATACGGAATAGTGGGAAACCCCGGTTTCAATAGTCAGCTTGCTGGACAGCAGATATCCTTTTCCATTCAATTCCAGCCCCGAAATGGACGCGGTTGGTACATTGTCATAAAAGGACACCGGCGTACCAGGCATATAATAAACACGGAATTTATTCTGATAATAATTTTGAAAATAATTAAAGGTCATTTGCCAGCCGTTAACCGGGCCGAAGACTTCATTTTCTTTGCCCAGCTCCAGTCCAACTTCGAGACTTTTATTTTCTTCCGGATTCAAATTAGGCCGCGCATATTCCTGAAACGAACTGCTTAATTTCGGCGAGCTGATCTGCTGGTACAAGGACGGAAATTTTACATTACTGCTGAAATTCAGATAGGCGTTTACCGAAAAATAGGGGCTCTGGCCCATAAAATGGGAAGAAAATTTATAGGTCGAAGCCTGCCAGTCCTGCATTTCCGGCAGGGTGCTTTGCCTCCCACGGAAGTGAATATCGGCGATTCCATTTTGCACCGTATCGAAACGCCAGCTTACATCCACGTCCGCCTG
>JANTFQ010000339.1 GCA_024763405.1 Calditrichaceae bacterium | reverse complement strand
AAAGCAACGATGGCAATGAGTCTTCAGAAAGCCATCAGCGGTCTGGTTGTTCCGCTTCATCCGGGCGCCGTAAAATTCTATAAGGAAATGGGTTTAACAATCCCAGATAATTTAATTGCCAAATAACCCAAATAATGTCAAAAAGGCGGTCGTATCCGGCCGCCTTTTTTCTTTAAAACAACCGGCGATGGATTGTACGTATGAAAAAACCTGAAAATGAAAATACAGAGATAGTTGAGCTCGAAGAAGATACCGGGGAATCCAGGGTTCAATACCGGGTATTTCACGGTGTGATGGCCAAATATTTTTTTATTATCTCCGTACTGATGTCTCTGTTCCACCTGTATTACAATTCAATCGGTGTTATCCCGGATATCAGGCGAAATGCGCTTCATATGCTGTTTGTACTGGCCATCGGTTATTTAATGTTTCCGTTGACGCCGAAGAATCCCAAAAAAACATTAAAGCTGGATTTTGTGTTTTCCATTTTAGGCATCATTGTTAGTTTATATCTCGTATTCTTCGAAAATGCTTTACACGCCCGTAATGAAGTGCCTATTTTGACGGATTTAATTTTTGCCGCCTTAGCGATTGTATTGGTAATCGAATTAACCCGGCGGGCCACCGGCTGGCTGATTCCCTCTCTCTCGCTCTTATCCCTTGCTTACGCGCTCTTTTTAGGGCGCTGGATTGAGGGTAGTTTTTATTTTAGGGGCGTCCACCTGAGTCGTTTACTTTATCGGATGTATTTTGCCCCTGATGGCCTGTTTGGCAGTATTACGACGATTTCTTCCACTTTTGTATTTTTATTCATCTTATTTGCAGCCTTTCTGCTAAATTCAGGGGCAGGCGAATTTTTAATGCAGCTATCCATGGCCTTGCTCGGAAAAAGGAAGGGCGGCCCGGCAAAGATTGCCATCTTTTCCAGCGGGCTGATGGGATCAATCTCGGGCAGTGCTGTAGCCAATACGGTTGGGACCGGTTCCATGACTATTCCGTTAATGAAGCGTATCGGTCTGCCTGCACATATTGCAGGAGGTGTAGAAGCGGCGGCTTCTACGGGAGGTCAGATTATGCCGCCGATTATGGGCGCGGGTGCTTTTATTATGGCGCAATGGACACAGATTCCTTATTACACGATTGTGATGGTCTCCTTTGTCCCGGCGCTGATGTATTTTTTATCGGTGAGTTTCTTCGTACATATTAAAGCTTATGAATATGATCTACCTGTGATGGAAGATAAAGATATTCCAAGACTACGGGATGTTATCAAAGACGGCTGGCATTTTACCATTCCGCTTTTTGTTTTGGTTGGATTATTGTTAAAAGGATTCACGCCCACTTACGCGGCTTCCGTGGGAATTTTAGCCATTTTACTGGCATCCTATCTGAATAAAAAAAGCTGGATGACGCCTTCGAAAATTCTGGAATCACTGGCGCTGGGAGCAAAAAATTCAATTTCTACGGCGATCATTTTAATCTGCGCCGGAATCGTAATTGGCGTCGTAAATCTGACCGGAGTAGGGGTTACTTTTTCCATGTTGATTATGGATTTATCACATGGGTATTTGATTCTGGCCATTCTTTTAGTTGCTTTTGCTTCGCTGATTTTGGGGATGGGCCTGCCGGTAACCGCATCGTATATAATGCTGGCTGTTCTCGCGGCGCCTGCTCTGCAGTATTTAGGCGTCTCCTTACTGGCCGCGCACATGATTATTTTTTGGTACTCGCAGGATGCTAATGTAACGCCTCCGGTATGCCTTGCTGCATACGCCGCTTCGGGTATTGCCGGTTCGTCACCTATGAAAACCGGGTTTGCCGCATGGAGCCTGGCCAAAGGATTGTATATCATCCCGCTTTTGTTTGCGTATTCTAAACTATTAGACGGCACCTGGCTGGAAATCATCGAAGCCGGTTTGATGGGCTTAATGGGTTTATTTGCTTATACGGTTATGTTCGAAGGTTATTTTTACAAGAAGATAAATATCCTGGAACGATTCGTTTGGCTGGCTACGACGGCTCTGTTGTTTTATCCGAATATTGATACGCAGTATATTGGATTGGCGTTGGTTGTTGTTCTGTATTTATTGAATAAGATTTCATTTTTAAAGGAACAGAAACTGAAACAGGCATAGTTTTATCATTCTTCAAACAGGTATTCCAGAGGCTTCAGGCTCATTTCAATATTCATGGGTAGTTCCTTGGCAAAAATATCCAACACGATTAAGGCGTTTATATTGGCGTCTTTCGCCGGAACCGAACGCAGCCGTTCGGCCATGGCCATGTTGACTTTTTGTACCTCTTCATAAATGCGCACCAGATTTTTTAAAGACCAATCCGCCGCCTCGCCCTTTTTATGTTTAAAGTACTGGCCCAGAAGATAGGTGCTGGCCGCCCGGAAGACGGTTTCTTCGATGGAAGCGAAAGGCAGGTGGTAGCGCACCATCGGTTTCAGCTTTGCCATAATGGGGCAGCCGCTGCTGACCATATAAATGCCGAGCATAGAGCCCAGTCCCCGTTGTAAAGTCGTTTCGGCCAAGTAACTGCGTCCCGGTGTTTTTACGGTAATGGTGGTAGGTTCGTAAGAATATATGTCGCCGAACTTTGGCAGAATATTAACGAGGTTCAAAGCAATGGGACAAAATTTATGTTCCGCGGGCTTCAGTGGACAGTTACTGCATTTTTCATTTTCAAGTTCAGCCCAGGCGGCAGTTTGAATTTCTTCGGGCGGAAGATAATTTAGTGTTTTCGGATCAAGAGCGATGTGAAAATGCATACCTGTTTTGCCGGGGATTTCAAAAATATAATCAAATTCAATTTTATCAGCTTGTTTCATACGCATTCCTTTATTGTCACAATAAGTGTATTTCTTAATTCGGTACATATGACCAGATATTTAATTTTTCCTTACCTGGTAG
>JANTFQ010000338.1 GCA_024763405.1 Calditrichaceae bacterium | reverse complement strand
GGGAAGTCGCCCGACTGGGGATGAAGGGCGGTAAGTACCGCGGGGCTTTTTCTTCCTTTCTGGTTTTAGGCTTGTTTGGCACTTTGGCCGCGGTAATCTGGCGCGGCTCGCTGCTTCTGGCCCATGGTGAATTTGAGCCGGGCGCTTTGTTTTCATTTGTGCTCTATTCGGTTTACATTGGCGGCACGATCGGCGGCATGGCCAGTGTTTATACGCAGATTCAACGTTTTATCGGGGCCACCGAAGATTTGTTTGAAATTTTTAAAACGCCGGAAGAGCCGCTTAGGGATTTGCTGATGTTGCCTAAAGGGAAGGCTTTTAAGGGTGATATTACTTTTTCGGGAATCAATTTTTTCTACCCGTCCCGTCCGGATGAACCGGTGTTGCGGGATCTCAGTTTTCATATTCAGTCGGACCAGCAGGTGGCCCTGGTTGGTCCCAGCGGGGCAGGTAAATCAACGATTGCCGCACTGCTGTTAAAAATGTACGAGCCGAATAGCGGTCAGATTTTGTTTGACGGGATAGACAGCACCAGCATCGACCTCAGTTATTTACGCAGTCAGATTGGCCTGGTACCTCAGGATATTTTTCTGTTTGGGGGCAGCATTCGGGAAAACATTGCCTACGGGAAACCCGATGCCCCTGCCGCTGCCATCGAAGAAGCCGCCCGTCAGGCTAATGCCTGGGAATTTATCGAGCGCTTCCCCGAGGGTCTGGAGACCATCGTCGGAGAACGGGGCACTCAACTTTCCGGCGGCCAGCGCCAAAGGGTTGCCATTGCCCGGGCTATTTTGAAAAATCCTAAAATTCTCATTTTGGATGAAGCCACCTCTTCACTCGATTCCGAATCCGAACACTTAGTGCAGGAAGCGCTGGAAAAACTGATGTCCGGACGGACCTCGCTGATTATTGCCCACCGTCTCTCTACCGTGCGCAAGGCCGATTTGATTTTGGTACTGGACAACGGCCGGATTGTGGAACAGGGAACGCATGAAGAACTGTTACATAAGGACGGCGGATTATATCATAAATTGAGTCAATTGCAAGCTTCACCCTTGCTGTCCAGTTCATTTTTGTAACATTAGGGAAAAAGCTATTATTATATTTATCCTGCTTAATCTTTGGAAATAAAATGTTCATGTTTTGAACCACATGGTCGAAATATAGGCATTGAATACACATCGAATTTGTGAGGTAAATATGGATCCCAAGAAAGCAAAAATAATCTGTACCATCGGCCCGGCAAGTGATTCAATAGAAATGCTCACCAAATTAGCTCATGCAGGGATGAACATCGCCAGGCTCAACTTTTCGCACGGAACTCACGAAGAACATAAACAAAAAATAGACCGTATCCGGAAAGTATCCGCCGCTACAGGTAAACCGATTGCCATTCTGCAGGATTTACAGGGCCCTAAAATCCGCGTGGGAACCTTCGAAAATCCGCCGATTCAACTGAATCCGGGAGATTTATTCACACTGACCATGGACGATGTAGTTGGAAATGAACATATCGTAAGTACCAGTTATAAGAAATTGGCGCAGGATGTGGAAATTGGTGACAAAATTCTGGTTAATGACGGCCTGATAAAACTAAAGGTTCAGCAGAAAAAAGGGAACGATATTTTTTGTGAAGTAATTAATGGCGGTAGTCTGTATGACCGGAGAGGAATTAACTTACCGGGTGTCAAGGTTTCGGAACCGTCGTTAACGGAAAAAGATAAACGTGATTTGGAATTCGGCCTGGAACAGGGGATTGATTATGTGGCGCTTTCATTTGTGCGCGATGCCGATGGCATCCGGCAAATCAAAGAGTTTATGGGAAAACGCGCCGTTCCTGTGATTGCCAAATTGGAAAAACCGGAAGCGCTGGATAATCTTGATGAGATTATAGAAGTGACCGATGGCGTAATGGTGGCTCGCGGCGATTTGGGGGTGGAAATAGACGCTGCCCGTGTTCCGGTGGTTCAAAAACAGATTATTGAAAAATGCTTACTGGCCGGCAAACCGGTTATAACGGCTACGCAAATGCTGGATTCTATGATGATGAATCCTGTTCCTACCCGGGCGGAAACATCGGACGTGGCAAATGCCGTTTTTGACGGCAGCGATGCGGTTATGCTTTCAGGTGAAACGGCCTTTGGCAAATTCCCCGAAGAATCGGTTAAAATGATGGCTTCCATTATCCGAAAGGCTGAAACGAGTCCACAATATTTTAGAAAAATAAAACAAAAAATGATAAAAGAAGGAGAAGCCAATTTTACTCACTCTGTATGTCTCGCTGCCTATTTCAGCGCACGGGATGTGGGCGCCAAATATATTGTGGTGCTAACGCGCAGCGGAGAAACGGCTAAAATCATTTCCAATTTGCGGCCACAAACATCTATTGCAGCTCTCACAAATAATACCACAGCACTGCAACAGTTGGCCTTATATTGGGGTATACGTCCATCCTTTCTTGATAAAACCATTGATATGGACGAAGACCTTTCCGGTTTAGACCGGTATTTGAAAGAAAACAATTTTGTGCAAAGTGGTGACCGGATTGTACTCATTGCCGGTTCTTCGGCTCAAAAAGGCGGTACCAACCTAATGCGTTTGCATGAAATTAGCTGATTTTTAATGAATTACACGATTTACGATTTTTTTGGCAATGTGGGCGCTGGTCTGATTATTTTAATGTATTTATTACAGGCTATGCGTAAAATCCGGGCAACCCAACTTAGTTATTCCTTATGGAATGCCATCGGTGCGGCGCTCATTGCCTTTTCACTCTGTTTTAATTTTAATCTTTCCGCTTTTATTATTGAATTCTTCTGGTTATTGATTAGTTTATATGGTATCATTCAAGGGTTAAGAACAAAATAATTATGTATCCGGGAGATGTGCATGAATGCTCTGGACTGGCTGCTGATTATTGTTTACCTGCTTGGTGT
>JANTFQ010000337.1 GCA_024763405.1 Calditrichaceae bacterium | reverse complement strand
TGAAGATCAACGATTAACGATTTGCGATGGAAAAAGAATTATTGGCAGCAATGAAAACATCTGTAATCTGCGTTCGTTATTCTTCAATCGTTAATCAAATAAAAAATGATCTCAGGTTGAAGAGCAGCGATCAATAAATTACAATTAAGAAATAACACCAAAGGAAAAACTATGCGTCTATTGTTTGTACTGCTTTTAATGATTCAATTTCTTCCCGCGCAGCAAATTAAAATCAAGTTTGCCACTCTCGCCCCCGAAGGCTCGACCTGGATGAATGTGATGAACGAATTCAGCGCGGATTTGCTTAAATCCACGGATGGCCAGGTAAAGTTTAAAATCTATGCCGGTGGTGTGCAGGGCGACGAAAAGGATGTGATTCGTAAAATCCGCATCAATCAGCTGCACAGCGCGGGTTTTACCGGTGTGGGGCTGGGCGAGATTCTACCCGAAGTACGCATCCTTGACGCACCGTTTTTATTCCGGAACCATCGGGAAGTGGATTTTATTACAAAGAAATTTTTCGATCGCTTCGCGAAAAAATTTGAAGAAAAAGGCTATATTCTGCTGGGCTGGACCGAAGTGGGTTTTGTACATATTTACACCAATCAACCGGTGCAAAACACCGAAGATTTCAAAGGCATTAAGATGTGGATGTGGGAAGGCGATCCGTTGGCGGAAGCTACTTTTCGGGCCTATGGCATCAGTCCGATACCTTTGTCCATTACCGATGTGATGACCTCGCTGCAAACCGGATTGATTGACGGGGTGTACACCTCGCCTCTGGCCTGTGCCGCGCTGCAATGGTTCACCAAACTCAACTATGTACTGGATGTGCCGCTGGCAAATTCCAACGGAGCGGTGCTGATTTCCAGACGCATGTTTAATAAACTGAATCCACAGCAGCAGCAGATTCTCAAAGAAAAGGCCAGGGAGTATTTTGGAAAACTTACGCAATTAAGCCGCGAAGATAATAAAACGGCAGCTGCTAAAATGCTGGCAAAAGGGATGAAACAAATAACCATTTCGGATCCCCAAATTTTAAAAGAATTTGATGAAGTGGGGCGTAAGGCAAGAATTGCCTTAGTAGGAAAATTATACAGCGCAGAATTGCTGGACGAGGTGGAAACCGCCCTGCAGGCATACCGGAAAGGGAACTAAAATGGTTAAGCGAAATACATTGGAACAATATCTGAATGACTATCTGGACTGTACCGGTTTCAACGACATCGGTCCCAATGGCCTGCAGGTGGAAGGAAGGGAATCCATCCAAAAAATTGTTACCGGGGTCAGCGCTGGGGTGGAACTATTTGAAAAAGCAATCGAAAAAAAGGCCGACGCCATTATGGTTCATCACGGCATCATCTGGAATTTCGAACGCCCCGTTTACAAAGGCGGATATAAACAGCGTGTAAAATTGCTGCTGGAAAATGATATCAGCTTGTTTGGGCTTCATCTGCCGCTGGATGCCCATATGGAAGTTGGAAACAATGCCGAAATTGCACGACTTTTAGGCGTGCAGAATCCCGAGCCCTTTGGCGAATACAACGGGCGTTTTGTGGGTTTAAAAGGGCTGTTGCCTGCTGTTCCGGCGATGGAGTTGATTGGGCGAATCAAGAAAGAAGTAAATCCCGAACTGCTATATTTTCCGTATGGTCCGGAAACTATAAACACGATTGGCATTATCAGCGGCGGTGCCCAGAAGAGTGTTTCGCAGGCAGTGGAAGCGGAATTGGATATGTTTGTTACGGGAGAAGTAAGTGAGCATATTTTAAACTATGTGAAGGAAGAAGGGATTCATTTTGTTTCCGCCGGGCATTATGCCACCGAACGTTTTGGAGTGCTGGCTCTCGGTAGACATCTCGAAAAGCAGTTTGATGTGGAGGTGGAGTTTGTCGATATTCCAAATCCGGTATGAAAAGGCAATAAGTAAGGAAGGCAAAGAGGGGAAAAGGGATAGAGATAAGAAGGGGAGAAAAACTTGGGGTACTATGCCATAAAGAGTTACAGAGATTTAATTGTCTGGCAGAAGGCAAAAGAACTTGCTGTCTCAATTTATAAAACAACGGCATCGTATCCCAAAAATGAAATCTATGGTTTAACTTCACAAATGAGAAGAAGCGCTGTATCCATTGCCGCAAATATTGCAGAGGGATATGGACGTCATTCCACCAGTGACTAGATACGATTTCTTAGAATATCAAAAGGTTCTTTATTTGAACTTCAGACGTTGCTTGATATTTCATTTAGCTTGGATAATATCGATGAAATGGATTATAAAAACCAATATGATCTATCCTTTGAAATAGAAAAAATGCTGAACACTTTGATATCTAAATTAGAAAAAGCAAAATAAACTCTTTTTGCCTTTTCCCCTCTTTGCCGTTGTATCTTATGTTTTTAAACCCTGCAAAACATAAAATCAAATTCCAGTAATTGCCGAACCACTTCTTTATCGGCCGGTGGAAAATCATACTGTTCAAGTTCAATCAAGCGAACACGTTTCCATTCGTTATTCTCCTGTATCTGTGGTTGTTGCGCCGGATCGCTCTGTGTACACATAAAAAAAGAAATGTCTACGAACTTTTCTTCATATTCAAAAATATTCTGAAAGTACAAAGCGCCCACCTTTATTTCCAGGGCTAATTCCTCGGAAAGTTCCCGTACGAGGGCCTGTTCAGCGCTTTCACCGGATTCAATCTTTCCACCGGGGAATTCCCACATTCCGGCCAGGTGCGAACCATCCGGCCGACGACTAATGATTATTTTATTCTGGTCATCAAAAATAAGCGCGGCCGCAACACGAATCGTTTTTTTAGGCATCATAATTTCCGGAATAGAAAAACAAAGTTAAATAAAAAAGCCCCGCCGAGACGGGGCTGATTGTGGAGTGCTTATTTCAGCAGCATCATTTTAATTGTTTGATTAAATGTATTGGATTTAAGTACGCCAA
>JANTFQ010000336.1 GCA_024763405.1 Calditrichaceae bacterium | reverse complement strand
TGGGTGCTTTTTTTCAGGTTTGCACGATCGTATTGTTGAAATTTTAGCGCCGGTTTCTTTGTCTTGGCAACAAACTGGTTAGCAGGACGATTTAATAATATATTTAGATTTGCCTCTAGTTGTTCACGCTTTTGTTTCAAAGTGATACTCTGCCTGGTCAATTTAGATAATTCCACCTGCGCTTTTAATACATCCTGCTGCAGGCCCTTGCCCACACTGTATTTTTTTTCTGCGATTTTTACAAATTCTTCTATTAACGCATAATTTTTTTGTGTCGTTCTAATCGCTTCGTCCGTGTAAAACAGATCGTAATAAATGCGCTTCACATTGCGAATAAGCTGTGATTTTAATTCCTGGTAATTAGCCATTGTCACCCTGGCATTTGTGCGCGCGATATTTTCTTTGAGTCCTAATTTGCCTAAAAATGGAAAGCTTTGTTTTACAGTGATCTGTTTTCCGCTCATGGCTTCCTGGTCAAAAACAAAATTATCTACCGGAAGATTAAGCAGATTCAGGCTGATCATGGGGTCGGGCAGTGCGCCGGCCTGAGGAATTTTAAAAGAATCGGCCAGGGCCTGGTAGTGAAATGCCTGTACCTGGGGATTTTGGGCTAAGGCTTCTTTGAGCAGTTTATCCAATGAAAGCGCCTGATCGGTGTTCTGGCTGAAAACAGGCGTGCTGCCAATAATAAATAGCATAAAAATAATAAATCCGTTTTTAAGCATTAAATTGTTCCTCCAATAGTATGCTCAGTTCTTTTCTTTTGCATTCTTTTAAAACTCCAGATAGCCAGCCCGATGCTCATCCACCAGGGCAGGGCAAAACAACGCATATAGTGGTTCAGCATTGCCGATGAAATATCTGCCTCAGATTCAAAATGCAATCCGGATAAATATCCGAATAAACAGGTACTGCCATCGATGCTTAATGGAAAGAATAAAATAATTCCCACGGTAGCTGTTATCAGTAATAATTTCATACGGCGCTTTTAATCAATAATGGTGCCAAAAAGATACATTTCCTCTAACCGATGGTTTTTACAGAGGTTGAATGGCTTGACGTTTTTTTGATGTACCTGGATAAAAGGATTGATTGTAGAATAATCTACAGCAAGATTGGGGAATAGTATACAATAGAAATGTCTAAAAGCACATAGGGAAATTTGTAATCTTTTTCGAAGAATACAAAGAGTCTCTCCGAAAAAAAGCTTTTTGCTCTTTCGGGAATGGTTTATGATTGCTTCTTTAAGCATTGGTCACGAATCATTAGGAGCTTGAGTTTTTTATAAATAAAGGTTTGTACTTCTTCCTTTTGTTATTATATTACATGTAGTATTTAATACAAGGAGATTTTTATGGGTGTTATGAGTGTCCGGATAGATGAAAATAAACGTCGTGTTTTAAAAGTAATTGCTTCATTGGAAGGAAAGACAATGGGCGGTATTATTTCGGAATTAATAGATGATTATATCCGTAAGAACAAACAGAAACTAAGTCTTATTTCCGAGCAGTCCGAATTAAAGGAAATTATGGCAATGTCTGAGAATGCATTTTTTGAATGGGACAACGAGGAAGATGAAATCTACAACGATTTATAAAAAATGGGATATTGTTCTTGTCCCTTTTCCCTTTACGGATCTTTCAAATAGTAAGAAAAGACCTGGGCTTGTTATCTCCCCGGATAAATATAACAAAGGTAGCGATATACTTATTTTATTCATTACCAGTAAGATAGACAGAGAGAAGAACTTAGGCGATTACCTGATTGAAGAATGGGAAGAGTCGGGGTTGCCGAAGCCATCGATGATCCGAATGAAATTTGCAACAATTGATAAGTCTATTGTGATAAAGAAAATTGGAATGCTGGCGGACTATGATATTACAAAGTTTCGTAAAACGCTTGTAGACTTTTTTAAAAAATAAGTAAATAAAAATTCTTTATAAACCAAACTTCTTCATCCTGTAAAGCAGTACGTGGCGCGGCATACGCAGGAATTCGGCCGCCTTGGTCTGATTATTCTGATTTCGTTTTAAAGCTTCCGAAATAACCGTTTTTTCAATTTCATCCAGACTGATGCCTTCTTTTGGGAAGGGAATGGTTAATATATCTTCCGAAACAGCGCCCTGTGCAGTCTGCCCTGGTACCTTTCCGGTGTTGACTACCTGCCCGGCATATAAAATGGAAAAGCGTTCAATCAGGTTTTCCAGTTCGCGTATGTTTCCGGGCCAGTTATATTTGGTCAGCTGATCCAAAGCGGTTGGGGAAAGTGTGAATTTTCTGGACGGTTCTAATTTTTGAATAAAATAATGGATTAGCAGGGGAATATCCGATTGCCGTTTACGCAGGGGTGGAATGGTTAGCGGAACAACGTTGAGACGGTAATACAAATCTTCCCTGAACAATCTGTTTAGCACCAGTTCTTCCATATTGCGGTGTGTGGCTGCCAGAATACGAACGTCAATTTTACGCACCTGGTTTTCACCGACCCGCTGAATTTCCTGTTCCTGCAGCACGCGCAGCAATTTAGCCTGCAAATCCAGATTCAAATCACCGATTTCATCCAGAAAAAGAGTGCCGCCGTCAGCCGCTTCAAATTTTCCCTTATGATCACGGACGGCTCCAGTAAACGCGCCTTTTGTGTGTCCGAACAACTCACTTTCCATTAAATTTTCCGGGATGGAGGCACAGTTCACTGCAATGAACGGATTGGCGCTACGGGTGCTTTTAAAATGCAAAGCCCGGGCGACCAGTTCTTTCCCGGTACCACTTTCCCCGAGAATAAGCACGGTAGCGTCACTGCCGGAAAGTTTTTCGATGGTGTTCTGAATTTCTTTCATGGGCGGACTCTGCCCGATGATATTTTCGGGGGCGTATTTATCGGAGATTTCTGCTTTTAAACGCTTGTTCTCGCTGCTAACCGCCCGCAATTGTAAGGCTTTGTTAATGGAAAA
>JANTFQ010000335.1 GCA_024763405.1 Calditrichaceae bacterium | reverse complement strand
ATTTCATGACGATGGCTTCCAGGCCGGGCGGTATTTGAGAATTGTAGACACTTGGTTTTTCAAAATTTTTACGGATAATACGCTCGCGCATATCGAAATCGGAATTGATGTTCTGAAAGGGAACTTTACCGGTGATCATTTCATAATAGGTCATCCCGGTAGAATATATATCACTGCGCCCGTCGGTAAAGGAAAAGCCCTTTACATGTTCCGGAGACATGTAGTACAAGGTTCCTCCGCCGGTGACAGATACGGTACTGTTGGTTTTATTTTGGTCTTTGGCCAAACCAAAGTCGGTAATTTTTACAACCCCTTCTTTGGTAACCATGATATTGTTTGGTTTAATATCACGGTGAATAATGCCTGCTTTGTGGGCATGCCCAATGGCGGTAAGCATTTGTTTTAGAATGGGGATTGATTCTTTACAACTGTACGGGCCGTCTTTTTTAATCTTATCGTATAGATTTATCCCGTCTACATATTCCATCACGATAAACCACTGATCTTTATCCCGGCTTAGATCAGTGATGCCGACGATATTAAAATCATCCAGTTTGGCAAGCGCCTTTGCTTCGGTTTTAAAGCGCTGGACAAAATTCTCGTTTAGGGCAAGACCGGGCGCAATCATTTTTAAGGCGACAACTTTATTGATGTTTATATTAATGGCCTTAAAAACAACACCCATACCGCCAATACCGAGCTGTTCGATAATGCGGTAATGATCGATTACATTACCGATATAAGATGATTCCATTAAAATCCCAAGCCAATGGGTTTGTGTTGTTTGGTTTACAGGTCGATGAATTGGTTAATACCTTTTCATCGGCTAAAAAGTGTATAAGTTTATATAATTTCTCAAATTTTTCCAATAAAAAAAATCGGTTAAACAGGGCGTTTTAAAATCATGCAATATATGTTGACACATAAAGCTTTTAATCGTAAGTTATAATTGTAATCATTACAAATAAGTAATTATTACAATAAATGGGGAGTTTAAAAGATGAACGAAAGAACTGTATCAACGGAAGAACTGAAAAACCTGCTTTTGGCGAGCGGCGTTAAGCCGTCGGTTCAGAGACTTAATGTTTTACGCTATGTTATAGAAGAGATGAATCATCCTTCGGTTGATAAAATTTATCAAAATCTGCTTCCTCAAATCCCGACTCTTTCTAAAACGACCGTTTATAATACATTAAAACAGTTAACGGAAAAAGGAGTCATTAATGCATTAAATATTGATGGCCACGAAATAAAATATGATTTTATTGAACATGCGCACGCCCACTTTATTTGTACAAGCTGCAATCAAATATATGATATCGAATTGGACTCGGATATATATCAGATGCAGTCCATCGAGGGGCACCAGGTGTTTAATACACAGGTAAATTTTAAAGGAATATGTAATAATTGTAAACAAAAACAAAAGGAGAACTAAACATGAGTGTACAAGTATCGAAACCAGCGCCGACATTTACCGCAACCGCCGTTATGCCGGATAATTCATTTAAAGAGGATTTTAGTTTAGAAGACTACCGCGGTAAATACGTGGTATTGTTTTTTTACCCATTGGATTTTACGTTTGTTTGTCCTACCGAAATTCTGGAATTCAACCGCAAGCTGGCTGAATTCGAAAAACGGGGTGTGCAGGTAATCGGTTGTTCCACCGATTCTCATCAAAGTCATTTAGCTTGGAAAAACCAGGATATCAAAGAAGGTGGAATCGGCAATATTCAGTATCCACTGGTTTCAGATTTCAAAAAAGAAATTAGCAGTGCTTACGGTGTTCTTTTAGAAGAGAGTGGGGAGGCTTTACGGGGTTCGTTTTTAATAGACAAGGAGGGCGTTTTGCAGCACGCCGTGATTAACAATCTACCTTTGGGTCGTAATATTGATGAGATGGTCCGCATGGTTGAAGCCCTGCAGTTTACCGAAAAGCACGGCGAAGTCTGTCCGGCCGGTTGGCATGAAGGCGACGATACTATGAAAGAAGAGCACGACAGCTTAAAAGCTTATTTTAGCAAACACGCCGAAGAGTATTAAACACCAGTAATCCTAACATCTGCTAAAGAAAAGGCGGTCTCAATTGGGGCGGCCTTTTTTGTTGGAATAAAAAAATGTGTTTTTCGGTTCAGAAAATAAAACGCAAAACGGAATCGAATCAAATGGTGTATTAAAAAATAATTTTAAAATGAGGTAAAAATGAAATCTGCAATTCTGCTGTTTTCGGCAGTGTTTTTAATTTTAACGGGCTGTGAAAAAAAGGCGGCTACATCTGAAAAGGCAACTTTTAAGATAAAGGGAGAGACGCATTTAAAAAATATACAAATGCTGACCGACGAGGGTGAAAACGCCGAAGCCTATTTTAGTTTTGCCGAAGACAAGCTGATTTTCCAAAGCACACATGGCACTTATAAATGTGATCAGATTTTTACAATGAATATAGACGGCAGCGCGAAAAAATTAGTCAGTACCGGAAAGGGGCGCACTACCTGTTCCTATTTTTTACCGGGTGATAAGAAAATTATTTATGCCTCGACGCATGCAGCCGATGCGAATTGTCCGCCTCCGGCCGATATGTCCCAAGGATATGTTTGGAAGACCTATGCCGCGTACGATTTGTATATGGCCAATGCCGACGGCAGCGATCCAAAACCTTTTCTGCCGGCCCCCGGTTATGATGCAGAGGCGACGGTTTCACCAACGGGAGATAAAATTGTATTTACCTCTCAGCGGGATGGAGATTTGGACATTTACACGGTCAATATTGATGGCAGTGATTTAAAACGGTTAACAACCGAATTGGGTTATGACGGCGGACCGTTTTTTTCCTGGGATGGAAAGAAGATTGTTTACCGTTCCTATCATCCCAAAACAGAAGCAGAAATCAAACGCTATAAAACACTTCTTGCCGATGAAATGATCGAACCAAACGCTTTTCAGATCTGGGTGATGGATGCCGACGGCAGCAACAAAC
>JANTFQ010000334.1 GCA_024763405.1 Calditrichaceae bacterium | reverse complement strand
ATAAGAAGGAATGAATCCAAAAGAGAAAGCCATCCTGTGGTAAATAGGGATGGCTTTTATATAGTCGAGGAAGCTTCCGGATTTGCATAGAAAATGCCCTTTTCCGGGAACTTCCTCTTTTTTTGTTCTGATTTTTGTATTAAATACAGTATACAAATTATACTAAATCAAACTGTGATGTTTCGCACGAAAGCAAGAAATAATGAAAAAAATATTAATCATTCACACCGGGGGTACTTTTGGAATGGCACCCTTAAAACCGAGCGAAGTGCTGGCTCCCGGAAAGTTTCAGGATAAGATAACAACTTTGGTGCCGGAAATTACCCGAATCGCGGATATAGAAGTTCAAATCCTGTTTAACCTCGACAGCTCTGATATGGGAATTGAAGAGTGGGAAATAATTGCTGCGGAAATCCATAAAAAACTCTATCAATACGATGGATTCGTAATTATTCACGGAACCGACACGATGGTCTACACGGCAGCGGCTTTATCATTTTCGTTGATTAACCTTAACAAGCCGGTGGTACTTACCGGAGCACAGCGTCCTTTATCTAAACTGCGCAACGACGCCCGGTTAAATTTGATTGATGCGGTGGAGCTGGCCTCAATGAATATTCCCGAAGTTATCATTGTGTTCGGTCAGCGGATTTTAAGAGGAAACCGGGCTAAGAAAATCAGCATTCACCATTTTCGCGCCTTTCATTCTCCTAATTATCCCTATCTTGGTGAAATTGGTGTGGATATCCGTATAGACCATTCTAAACTCTTAAAGAGCAGCGGTAGTCCGGTTCTGTTGAATGGATTTCATGCGGGAGTGGTCGTGCTGTCGGTGCAGCCTTCCATGGATCCCGTAAGTTTTATTAATTTGTTAGACAGCCCGGTTCTTGTGTATATTTTAGAAGGCTTCGGTGCGGGGAATCTTCCCGTAGGAAATCAAAACTGGATTTCCTTTATCGAAAGCGCGGTACAAAAGGATAAGTTGATATTTATCGGTAGTCATTCTATGGACGGCGGTGTAGACCTTACTCTGTACGCCGGCGCGAAGCAGGCTTTGGCAGCCGGTGCGCACGGCATCGGGGCGATGACCATCGAAGCTGCGTATGTTAAACTACAGAAAATATTGGCACAAACGCAGGATAAGCAGGAGATACTGCAAAAATTTTCTGAAAACTGGGCAGGTGAAATTTAAGTGTTTAGAAGGATTTTTCGAAAAGAATACGCAAAAGTTGTTTTTTCCTCCGAATATATTTACGGACTTGCCTCTATCGGCAAATATGAAACCTTTGATATTATGCGTTTTAAAAAGATCCGCGATCAACTGGTCGCGGACAAACTGATAAAACGTAAGAAAATACTACGCCCGGAGCCCTGCACAACCGATGACCTGCGTCTGGTACATACGGAGAAGTATATCAAGCAGATACAGGATCCACAATATGCGGCCAGATTACTGAGGCTGACTAATAACAGCCTTTTCGATAATTCTGTATTAGAGTTTTATAAGGCTGTAACCGGGGGGACGCTGATGGCCTCTGCATACACTTTAAAGTGGAATATTCCGGTTTTTAACTTAGGCGGAGGCTACCATCATGCCCACGCGGATAGAGCCGAAGGATTTTGTCTGGTTAACGATACGGCGGTGGCCATTGAAAAAATCCGCTCTCTGGGCAAGGGACGTAAGTTTATGATCATCGATCTTGATTATCACCAGGGAAACGGGAATCTGCTCTATTTTAAAGATGATAAAGAGGTGTATACCTTTTCTATGCATGCGGATACCTGGGTAGAAATTGAACGGGAATACAATAAGGATATTTTGCTTCCGTCGGGATGTTCTGACGAGCATTATCTTTCTATCCTGGAAGAGGAGCTGAATTCGGCCTGCTGGGAATTTAAACCCGACATGGTCTTTTTTATTGCCGGTTCGGATACCTACGAAAAAGACACGCTTGGTGATATGAAAATCAGCAGGGAGGGAATGCTGAAACGCAACTTATTTGTTTATCGTAAAGTGCGGGCAAAAAATATTCCCCTGGTCATCGAAGCTGGAGGCGGTTATGGCCCGGACAGCTGGGAAGTGTATTATGATTTTATTGCGCACTCTTTACGGCACAAAAATTAAACAATCAGGTTACCAAAGGTTATATGTGGAGACTGAATAAAAAATACTGGCAAATTGCCAAACGGCTCACGACAGCCCAGTTACAGCTAGATTCGTATGATAATGCTTATATCACCGATTTGGATATGTTTAATGCGGAATCGGGTGGCAGAGGGCATAATTTCTTTTTGGGCTTTTATTCCCATAAAGGCTTTGAACTTATTATTAAAAAATATGGTATCCTTGAAACCCTGAAAGAGATAGGGTTTAAAAATGTAGATTATAAAATTGATACCAGTGATTCCTATATACATAAAATTACTTTTTATGATGGTAAACGCATGCTGATCGAAGCGGTTTTGAAGCGCGAAACCAAAACCCTTGATCTTCCGTTTTATCCAAAAGCAGATGGGAAACGCATTTCTCTTTTGTCCATCGAATGGTTATCTATGCAAAATCCGGACGCCGAATTTTCTATGCAAAGACCACGGCTTCCCGGACAACAATATCCCGGACTTGGTCTGGCTTCGAGGGCGGTGGAATTGATGATGATTGCGGCCTGGCGCTTAAAACTGGCGGGATTGCTCAATAAACCGCAGCAATATCACAATGCTTTTTTGTATTCCAAAATATTCTATTATCTTAACCCGGAGCACCAGGCGAAACTCATGGCCATCAGCCGGGATACAAAAAAATATCCACTGTATAAAACAGCCTGGGCTGTGGAATGGGGCGCTTTGATTGATGAGATTGAAAACAAACCGTTTGTATGGTCTGCGTCCGAGCAGATTGTACCGCTGGATATGGAATTAAAAAAAGCATTTAATTCCTGGGAATACCGGCGTCTTGTTAAAAAACTGAGTGAAAAATATAAATTT
>JANTFQ010000333.1 GCA_024763405.1 Calditrichaceae bacterium | reverse complement strand
ATCTGCTTGGATACACCGAATGGCGGAATTTTAGCAAGGTTATCAATAAGGCAAAAACAGCCTGCGAAACCGCCGGACATAACATTTCTGACCATTTTGTTGACGTCAACAAAATGGTTTCTATTGGTTCCGATACCGAACGTAAAATAAATGATATAATGCTGACCCGGTTTGCCTGTTATCTTATTGCCCAAAATGGGGATCCCAAAAAAGAAACAATTGCCTTTGCACAAAATTATTTTGCCGTACAAACCCGTAAATTTGAAATTATTGAACAACGTCTAAATGATTGGGAACGCTTACAGGCGCGTCACAAACTCAGTCTTTCGGAAAAAGAACTTTCTGAACTTATTTTTGAGCAGACCGGAAACGAAAAAAATTTTGGTCTTATCCGGAGTAAAGGAGATCAGGCGCTTTTTGGCTACACAACAAAACAAATGAAACAAAAGCTGGGTATAAAGCCGTCCCGTCCTCTTGCAGATTTCCTGCCTTCAATTACCATAAAGGCAAAAGATTTTGCCACAGAAATTACCATTTTTAATGTTAAAGATAAAGATATTCACAAAGGCGATTCTATCGCCTGGGAACATATTACGAACAATAAAAGCGTACGGGAATTATTGATAGAACGCGGCATTCGTCCGGAAGAACTTCCAGCCGAAGAAGATATAAAGAAGCTGGAACGCAGAGTTAAATCACAAGAAAAAAAATTTGTTAAACATCCCGACACACTAAAAAATGATACCCCTTAAAACCGGATCAAAATCTATACGGATTTGCTATGAGTCAGCTAAAAACATTTTTTTCCTATAAAAAATTTGCACAGCCCTCTTTAAAAATAATTTTTCTGGACAAAGCCTATTTTTTACAGAAAGAAACGATTGCCGTTCTTGAAACTATGGGCCACACGGTTGTACCGCTTCAGGTACAGGAAAAACCCAAACAAATGCTGGGCAGCCTGCTTAAAACCTGTCTACTGGTAAAACCCGATTTTATTATGGGCACCAATCACATCGGTTTCGATCCGGATGGAAAAATTGCCAATGTACTCAATGACTTAAATCTGCCTGTTTTATTCTGGTATCTCGATGATTTCCGTTTCATCATTCCCCGTGGACGCAATCAGGCCCTGCCCAACATCGCCATTTTTAGCTTCGAAAAAACAGACCTGCCACAGCTGCGTAAATTTGGATTTGAACACGTCTTTTATATGCCGACGGGTTCCTGTTTGAATCCCGGCGCTGATTTTTCCGATTCGACCTTCTCCTATCTAAACAAGCGTATTAGTTTTGTGGGCAGCACTTTTTTAGAGACTCAGGAGCGCTGGTTTCATCCCCGCTACCCGCAGCTTTATGAGCAGTTGCATTTGGACAAATGGAATATACAAAAGCAAACACTGGTGGATTTTATCATCCAGGAGCAGGTAAGCCAGTTCAGTTCCGAAGGCGAATTGTTTCATTATGCCGGTTATGTGGCCGGACGTTCCACAATGGAAAACAGAGTTGAACTTTTAAAACAAACTCCATACCCAGTTGTATTTGGCGACCGGCACTGGCAGGAACTTAATTTGAATGTGGAAATTCATCCCCCGGTGCACCCGGCCGAAACCGCGCCCAAAATTTTTAAGGCTTCGCGGATTAATCTGAACATTTCCAGCACTCAGCTGCATACCAGCGTTAATCTACGTGTTTTTGATGTTCCTTTATCCGGCGGATTTTTACTAACCGACTGGCGGGAAAGTCTGGCCGAATTATTCGATCCGCAGAAAGAACTGGCCGTTTATCATTCGGCAGAAGAATTGGAAGATAAAATAGTGTATTTTAAAAATCACGATACGGAGCGGAATAAAATAATCTCACGCGCAGCGGAACGGGTAGAAAAGGAACATCTTTTAGAACACCGTATCCTAAAAATGCTGGCGCAGATGAAGAATATTTTTGTGTAGGGAATGAAGATAGTCCCCTTAATAAAGGGGACTACAGGGGTTGTTCTTTGTGATATTATTATAACAAACCTGTTTTACAACCCCCTATCCCCCTTTTCTAAGGGGGAATTGTCTGGCCGGGTCATCTCTTCCGGCCGCACCCATTCATCAAACTGCTGTTCGTTCAGATAACCCAGTTCCAGCGCCGTTTCTTTCAACGTCTTATCTTCACGCCAGGCCTTTAAGGCAATTTCCGCGGCCTTGTCATAACCAATATGTTTATTGAGCGCCGTAACCAGCATCAGTGAATTTTCCAGATTTGCTTTGATATTTTTCGTATTTGCTTCAATCCCCGCAACCGCTTTTTCGGTAAATGATGTGCAAGCGTCCGCCAAAAGTGTAATAGATTGCAAAATCGTAAAAGCCAGCAGCGGCTTAAACACATTCAGTTCAAAATTACCCTGCGAGCCGGCCATTGAAATGGTCGTATCATTTCCGAATACCTGGCAGCAAACCATCGTAACCATTTCGCTTTGAGTGGGATTTATTTTCCCCGGCATTATGGAACTGCCCGGTTCGTTGGCCGGAAAATTCAGTTCACCGAGACCCGAACGCGGACCACTGGCCAGCCAGCGCAGGTCGTTGGCAATTTTCATCAAAGCCGCTGCCAGTGTTTTTAACGCGCCGGATAATTCCACAATAGCGTCGTGCGCGGCCAGAGCGGCAAATTTATTGCGCGAAACCGAAAACTGGTGTCCGCTGATTTTACTTATTTCGTCTACCATCATTTGATCATAACCAGCTTTGGTATTTAATCCGGTTCCCACCGCCGTACCGCCAATGGCCAGTTCGGAAAGATGTTTAAATGTATGAGCAATTGCTTCATGCGCCTGTTCTACCTGAGCGGCATAACCGGAAAATTCCTGCCCCAGAGTCAACGGCGTGGCATCCTGCAAATGAGTGCGGCCGATTTTTACGATTTCTTTAAATTCCTGCGCTTTGTCGTCCAGTGCGTTTTGCAGGCCAGTCAAGGCCGGGTGCAATTTTTCTTTAAGAGAAAGAACCGCCGCAATATGCAGCGAAGTGGGAATAGTGTCGTT
>JANTFQ010000332.1 GCA_024763405.1 Calditrichaceae bacterium | reverse complement strand
GCCGCTCCGCCAAAGATTCCGCCCCTGCTGCTGGAACAACTGCAAAACGGCGGTAAAATGATCCTGCCTGTGGGTGAATACGTTCAGGAACTAGTAGTGGTTCATAAAACGGAACGGGGAATGGAAATGCAGAATGTGCTGCCGGTAAGGTTTGTGCCTATGACCGGAGAGATAAGAAAATAGGCGGATTCAGTTGACGTTAAGAGAACTTATAAAAAACGCAAAAACAATTGTGAATGGCCGGCTGAAGTTTGATCCTTTCAGCCGTTTGTATAAATCACCGGTGTTTAAACAGTCGGTACATAAAATTACCGAAGAAGAAGTACATATTATTCGGGAAGAACTGGCGCTGAACCAAATTTATTCACATGTCCAGGTATCTTCCAAAAAAATCATATTAAAAGTGTTACGCGGTACCAGCGCTGCTAAAAAAACAGGCTGGTTTTTTAATCTTTTGCTTTTTGTTGCAACTGTTGCAACAACCTCGGCCACAGGCGCCTTATTGCGCGGAAAGGATCCCTTCCTCTCCTGGAACGAGCTATCTTATGGGTATGCTTATTCGTTTGCCTTGCTTACCATTCTGCTTTTTCATGAAATGGGGCATTATTTTGCGGCCCGTCATTATAAAGTACAGGTAACACTGCCTTATTTTGTTCCGCTTTTTCTGCCGGCTTTCCATCCGGGAACATTGGGAACTTTTGTTAAAACACGTTCTTCTATGCCCAATAAAAAAGCATTGTTTGATATCGGAATCGCCGGGCCGTTGGCGGGCTTTGCGGCAAGCCTGGTTTTTTTATTTATCGGCTTTAACCGTCTTCCGGGAGCAGTGGAACTACAATTGATAACAGAGCGCGTGCAGGAAGGAGAGCAGATTTCAAATCTGTTTCTGGGGCATAGTTTTCTATTTGATAGCTTCATTAAAACGTTTAATGCAGCGAATTTACCGATGAACGGCCTGTACTATTTCCCCTTTATTTTTGCCGGCTGGATTGGTATTTTGGTAACGGCTTTTAATCTGTTGCCTCTGGGACAGTTAGACGGCGGTCATTTGTTGTATGCTCTGTTCGGCGACAGGGCGCGTAAAATAGCGTTGGCCGGATTTGCTCTTTTTGTACCGCTATCTTACTATTTGACGACGAATTATCATTCTTATCTTTGGCTGGGCTGGGAAGTGTTAATTCTGATTTTCCTCCGTTTTCGGCATCCACCGACGATGAATGATGATCAAACTCTGGGGCTGCCGCGGAAAATTTTAGGAGGACTGGGATTCATTATTTTTATGCTTTGTTTTTCGGCCCTGCCTATTTACCTACAGTAGTGCGGACAGAGAAGTTCTGGGTTTTTCCCGGTGTTCTCATCAGCCATAAGCACTAATTTGTCTATTCAAGATAAACAAGTATCAGGTTAATCGTTATGCAGATTGTATTTTATTTTTTCATCTTTCTTTTGGTTCTCATTGGCCTTTGGTTTTTTATGGTCTGGATTCGTAAAACTATGTGGGATGCCGTGCACCGCAACTTGTTGGATTTGGAAGATCAAATTGATGGCAGAGTGCAGCGCAAAGGTTTTGCGGGCAGACCGTTTTTTCACGGCCATTTTAAGGGCTCCGAAGTAACCATAAATTTTAGCTCCGAGAAAAAGGGAGATAAACGCCATACCTATGTGGATATTAGTTATTCTGTATCCAGTAAGTTTGCGTTTTCGGTTTCCGAAAAGGGCTGGCTTTTGGCGCAGCAGGCGGGTCCTCTGGAAGATTTTCTGGAACTTGAAACGGACAGCGGTCAGAAGATGATTTTGCGTCCGGCTTCTTCCAAAGAGGTGAAGGCGCTTTCTATAAACAAGGAATTTTTAAAAATATTAGATGCGCAGGTGGATATGGCCTATATTTTTGGGGGACAGCGCGGTATGCTTTACGAATACATTACGGAAGAGGTCATTAAAGCGACAGAGCCGGAACAATTGCTGACGCGTCTCACAATGCTCGAACATTTAAAAGAGGTTTTATAATGCAGGATATTCCCAAAGATTTTCGCGCCGGTTATACGGCATTAATCGGTCGCCCCAATGCCGGTAAATCAACCCTGATGAACAGTTTACTGGATATTAAATTATCTATCATTTCACCCCGGCCGCAAACCACCCGGCGTCAGGTTTTCGGAATCCTGAATTCAGAGATGGCGCAAATTGTATTTATCGATACACCCGGCCTGCTTAAGCCAAAATACCAACTGCAGAAAAAAATGATGGAATATGTGGATGCCGCTTTAAATGATGCCGATCTATTGCTTCTGTTGATTGATGTAACCGCCAAATACCATCCGCAGGATATTGACTTAAAAAAAATAAATCCAAAGCAGTTACCGGTAATTTTGCTGCTGAACAAAGTAGACCTTCTGCCCAAACAGGATTTGCTTCCTCTGATTGATACGTACCGGACCTTCTATCCCTTTGCAGAAATTATTCCGATTTCCGCTTTAAAGGAAGATGGATTGCA
The DNA here is from genome assembly GCA_024763405.1 of Calditrichaceae bacterium. GTDB lineage: Bacteria > Calditrichota > Calditrichia > Calditrichales > Calditrichaceae > JANTFQ01. The sequence continues at coordinate 577 of JANTFQ010000332.1, read as the reverse complement.
AAGCTTGAAGGACAGCCTGGTAGAGCGAATGCCTTTTGCCCCACCCTACTATCCGCCCGATGTACTGACTGATCAGCCGGAACGCTTTTTTGTAGCGGAGCTGATTCGTGAACGTATTTTTAGATCCTTTTACCAGGAAGTGCCCTATTCCACGGAAGTGCTGATCGAAGAATTTAAGGAGCGTAAAAAGGGAAAAGATTTTATCGCGGCCACAGTCATTGTGGAAAAACGATCGCAAAAGGGGATTTTGATTGGGAAGAATGGGGAAACCTTAAAAAAGATCGGTTCCGATGCCCGCCGGGAAATTGAGAAATTTTTAGGTCGGGAAGTCTATCTGGAGCTTCGGGTAAAGGTTCAGGAAGACTGGCGGAAGAATGATTTAAAGTTGAAACGATTGGGCTTTTGAGCGGTGTGGGTTTAACTGCTAAATACAATATTTAGTGTTTGTCTTTAAGTAGTCTAAAACCTCACCCCCCGAAATATCGGGGCAGGCCAGCCTCTCCTGAAAGGAGAGGGAGAAAAGAAAGTTCCCCTTCTCCTTGTAGGAGAAGGGGGCAGGGGATGAGGTATTTATGAC
>JANTFQ010000331.1 GCA_024763405.1 Calditrichaceae bacterium | reverse complement strand
TATTACTGCTTTCTTTTGTCTTTAAACAGGCCTGCTCATGAAAAGTACCCTCATTGACAAGATATTTAACAGTACTGAATTTAAACTTTGGGGTGAGTAGAGAATATAAAATATTTAGGAGGTCAGAAAAATTACCCTTATCTTCTCCGGCCAGTTTATAACAAACCTCAATAAACAATTCTTTATCAATAATGGGGAAGATAGAACGCAGCATCTGCAGATAGGGGCGCGAATACCCATTGTCAGCGTGATCCTTACCCTGGAAGATAGAACGTGTGGTAATCGTGTCCGAAAGAAGGCAGGCAACAAAATCAGTCTCAAAATCACGTTCAATGATCATGGTACGCTGATCAAGAGCCAGTGTAAGCATTGCGGTAAAGGTTTTGTTAATAGCCGGGTCCCCGCGGAACCGCGCCTTGTCTTCACTTGTAAAACCAAAAATTATTCCAAGAATCGCTTCAAAGAAATACGATTTTTCCCCACCGTCCATATCGAAGATAAGATTGTTATGCTTATCTTTAAAATTAAACGCTGTCTTGACTTCATAATTTTTAAAGCCGGACAATTCCAGTGAAATAATTTCCATCTACAGGAAACCCCAGTAAATATTAGCAAAAATATCAAATGCAATTTATTCTATTTAGATGGAGTAATTTTGATATATATCACTCAATTCATTTAAAATTGCACTTTTAAGTTACGGAAATTAAAGTCGGATTTAAAGCAATAGTGCCCGGTTAAATGGCGCTGAACTAAAATTTATTTTAATTTCTTCAAAATAACCCTTCCCTCCCGCCAGCTGGCGGATTTCCCCTCCCTTCCAAAAAAAGGGAGGGGATTACCCTTCGACTTCGCTCAGGGTACTGAAGTGGGTTGGTTTTAAGTACCTATAAAATAGACATTGCTCTTCATATTGATATCATTGACATTAATAGACTATTTCCAATTATAAACCGGACACTATGTATTTAAATACATACCAATAAATTTTTTGTAAAATTTGCCTGTACCAGGGTGTGATTGTATATTGCTGGCTTAAAAAAAATGCTGAACCAGAACGGGCTTGTTGAGTTTACAAAACCCCTTCGTCGGGGCCGCTAACCATTTCGTTTTTTCGGTAATAGCGGTATTCCAATTTACAAGGTTTGGCTGTTTGGTATATATCATTTAATTGTATCATTAAAAAGGAAAAATTATGTCTCTATACTCGAAACGTACCGCCATTTTAGTTGGCGGAGGACCTGCACCGGGGATTAATACGGTCATTGGTGCGGCGACTATTCGCGCCATTCTCTCCGGGGCCGAAGTAATTGGTATCAAAGACGGATTTAAATGGATTATGCAGGGGGATATTTCGCATACAGAACCTCTGACTATAGAATCAGTCAGCCGGATTCATTTTAGGGGTGGTTCCCATATTGGTATCTCGCGTGATAATCCCACTAAACATGTAAAACATTTAGAAAATACAGTTTCTTCACTGCTGCGTTTAAATGTGGATCAGCTTATTACCATCGGGGGAGATGATACAGCCTATTCTGCTTACCGGGTTGAGCAGATTGCCAATGGCAGAGTCCGTGTTGCCCATGTGCCTAAAACAATCGATAATGATCTCGACCTGCCCATGAATATCAGCACTTTTGGCTTTCAGACGGCCCGTCATCTCGGAGTGGAAATTGTTAAAAATATTATGACAGACGCCAAAACTACTTCGCGCTGGTACTTTGTGATTACCATGGGCCGCAAGGCCGGTCATCTTGCTTTGGGTATCGGGAAGTCTGCCGGTGCCACCCTGAGTATGATTCCGGAAGAATTCGGTGAAAAGACTATAAAATTCGATCAACTGGTCGATATTTTAGTCGGCGCTATTATCAAACGGATAAGCTACGGACGCAGAGATGGGGTCGCAATAATTGCAGAAGGTCTGCTTGATAAGGTGGACGCGGCTGATTTCAGCGAAATGATGCAAGTGGAACGCGACGCGCATGATAATTTACGTTTTGATGAAATCACATTTGGTGAAATTTTAAAACGAAAGGTTCAGCAGCGTCTGGCACAATTTAATATTAAAGAAACAATTGTGGCTAAAAATATCGGCTATGAATTACGCTGTGCGGACCCCATTCCGTTTGATATGGAATATTGCCGGGATTTAGGTTTTATGGCGTCTAAGTTTTTATGCGAAGGCGGTTCCGCCGCCCTCGTTTCGGTACAGGACGGTCATTTTGTGCCCATGTATTTTAAGAAGATTCTGGATAAAAAAACCAAGAAAATGAAAATCCGAATGGTTGATGTAAATTCAGAATCCTATAATGTGGCTTACCGTTATATGATTCGTTTAAAGAAAGAGGATTTTAATGACCCGCATGAACTTGCCAAATATGCGGCGACAGCGGGAATTTCTTCAGAAGAATTCATAAAGCAGTTTGCTTATTTGGTTGATTCTGTACCCGGGGATAAGTCGGGAGGCGATGACGGTGTCGCGATTCAGGTTGCGAACGGGAAAAAATAAGCAAAAATAAAATACAACAAAAAAGGGACGCGATGCGTCCCTTTTTTGTTTATAGAATTATAAAGTTTATTTTATCGCCCAAAGAAAAGGCCAATCGAATTGGTGGTAAATTCAATTACAGGCGCCCAGTAAACACCAAGGATAAAAGTCGGCACAACCAAAATGACAACCATTATCTTATGATACAGGCTGGTCTGAAGAGGTTGCGGGTCATCCTCCTGTTTCAGGAACATGGCCTTAACCACTGAGATATAGTAGAACAAGGATACAACACTGTTTAGTACCCCGATCAAAGCCAGAATTAACCAGCCTTGTTTAATGACAGCCGCGAATAAATAAACCTTTCCCACAAAGCCGGCCAGGGGCGGCAGGCCGGTTAAGGAAAACATGAATACAGCCATCGAGACGGCGGTAAATGAATCGCGGTAACCCAGGCCTTTATAGTGTTTAATATCTTCGCCGCCCAGTTTGGAGGAAAGAGATTCCACAATCCAGAAAGCGCCGAAATTCATAAACAAATACACAATCATATAAAACATTATGGCGCCAAAAGCGTCTTTGTTAAAAGCAACCAAAGCCAT
>JANTFQ010000330.1 GCA_024763405.1 Calditrichaceae bacterium | reverse complement strand
AGTCCCGGTTTTTTTACGGATTTGCCTTCCGGCTTTTCCGGAGAAATATTGTTTAGTTTCAGCAAAGCCGGTAAGTCATAGTCGTGCTCATTTTTACAATGTTCAATCGTCTCCTTTATCGTCTTCCCTTCAAAATCACAGCTGCCGCAAGGATAATTTCCTTCTTTATATTTTAAAATTTTTCCACCTTTAAAATAGAAGGGTCTGATATTCCCCCGGCGCGCGGAACGTCCTTTTTCGCGCAGTTCAAAGGCGATATCCGTGGCATACTTAGATTCACGGGTATTTAAATTAATATTGTAGGCAATTAAAAATTCACGTACGCCGATAACCGTTGCCCCGCTTTGGGCATTAAATTCAGCCGGACCGTAATCGGGTTTCCATTCCGGCTTTTTAAGCTTTTCGGGAAGCGCTTCATATTCACCCTGGCGGACCATAGCCAGATTTTCGCGTTCCGGTTTTTGGGCAGATTTTTCATACAGATAAACAGGAATGCCCAATTCATTTCCAACCCGCTCTGCAGTTTCTTTGGAAAGCGCAATACATTCTTCCGTACTGATTCCGCTCACCGGAACAAAGGGACACACATCGGTGGCGCCCATACGCGGGTGAGAACCCTGATGTTTGGACATATCAATCAATTCCGAAGCCTTTTTAATCCCCCGGAAAGCCGCCTCTTTCACCGCTTTGGGATTGCCAATAAACGTAACCACGGTACGGTTCATTTCCTCACCGGGATCCACATCAAGCAAACGTACACCGTCTACCGTTTCGATAGCATCTGTAATTTGTTTTATAACCGCTTTGTCTCTGCCTTCAGAAAAATTGGGGACGCATTCCACTAACGCATGTTCCATAAACAGCACTCCTGTCTGAATTGATTTAAAATAAAGGCTGGAATTTAAGAAAAAACGGGATAGATATAAAAGAAATTTTACAGACGGAAGGAATTATCATTATTCAGTGAAGCAGACGTACTATGAATTTTCTTACGGCCCCCTGAAGAATTACTGGTTTATAACACGTGCAGTAATCACGGGACAGAATGAAAAGATGATTGTATCTGATTATTTCCCGGTATCCAATATGGTACGGATTTTGGCATTCAGACTGCGGACAGAATAGGGTTTTTGCAAAAAGTGGATCCCTCTTTCGAGATTCCCTTCTTTTACAAGTGTGTCAAAAGGATATCCGGAAACAAACAAAACATTTTTAAGATCGATGCGGCCCCTCATTTTATGTACCAGCTCTTTTCCATCCATTCCCGGCATTACAATATCTGTAATCATTATATCCGGGTTCACTTCTCCGGATGATGTTTTTTTAAGCGCTTCCATCCCGTTTGCAGCGCAGATTACACGATAATTCATTTCTTTTAATGCCTCGCAGGCAAAGGCACGCACATTTTCATCATCTTCTACGATTAAGATCGTTTCACTTCCGCTTGAAGTACGAGCGGCTTGCACGCTTTCAGTCTCTATTGATACCTGCTCTTCATCTCCTGCCAGCGGCCAAAGAATATTAAACCGGGAGCCCTTTCCCGGGTCACTTTCCACATAAAGACATCCGCTATTCTGTTTCACGATTCCGTATACGGTGGAAAGGCCCAACCCGGTTCCCTTATCCACCGCTTTGGTCGTAAAAAACGGTTCAAATACGCGACTCTTAATCGCCTCATCCATTCCGATTCCACTGTCTTCCACAGAAATCAGAACATAATCTCCCGGACAAGTTTCAGGATGCATGCGCACAAAGTGTTCATCGATGCTTTTCAGTTCGGTGGTCAGTTTAATCTGGCGCTTTTTAAAAGTTTTTTTTGCGGCATTTATAGCATCTCTGGCATTTACGATTAGATTTATTATAATTTGCTCAATCTGGCCGGAATCCGCCCTAATTTTAACGGGTTTCTTTTCAAGATTAATAACCAGTTTGATATTTTCACTGATTAAACGCCGGATCATTTTTCCCAGCTCATCAATAATTTCATTCAAATGCACCACCTGAGAATCATGCACCTGTTTACGGCTGAAGGCTAAGAGCTGGGTTGTAAGTTTTTCCGCTTTTTTACCGGCGCTTAATATGGAAACCAGATCACGATGGGCTTTACTCTCTTTTTCAATGCGCATGAGCGCAATTTCCGCATGGCCGTTTATAACCGTGAGAATATTATTAAAATCATGCGCAATTCCACCGGATAAAGTTCCAATGGCTTCCATCTTTTGGAGTTGTGTTACCTGTTGTTCTAATTTTTTTTCCTGGGTTATATCTCTTAAAATACCAACAAAATTTATAATCTCACCGTTTTCATTTTTTATGGGAAAGATAACGGCTTTCTCAGAGTATAACTGGCCGTTCTTCCTTTTATTGATGATTACGTCCTGCCATTTTTCTCCAGATGAAATGGTATTCCAGAGGTCACTATAAAAAGATTTTTCATGTTTACCGCTCTTTAAAATATTCGGATTTTTGCCCAGCGCTTCTTCCCTGGTCCAACCGGTGATTTCTGTGAACGCCGGATTTACATATTCTATTTTCCCGGAAATATCCGTAATAATGATAGATTCTACCGCCTGCTCTACCAGAACGGCCAGGCGATTCCTTTCACGCTCGGCCTTTATCCGCTCTGTCACATCGTGGACAATCGTAAACATCAATGCTTTTCCACTCTGCCTTATGGGAGAAGCATATATTTCCACATCCTTTATTAATTTATTTTTTAAGCAATGTTTAAATCGAAAGAAATTCGTCGGACTTTTTATTGCATCTGTCATCAGTCTGGAACGTTCGTCATCGGATATGAGGTTAATATCCCCCATATTCATTTTAAGCAGACTTTTTCTTGAATAGCCATAAAATTTCTCTGCCGCTTCGTTCGCGTCCAAAATTTGTTGTTTATTGTTTGGATCGATTAAAAGCATCACCGCTTTGTTTTGCGCAAACATACTTTTAAAACGGGCTTCGCTCTCTCTTAAAGCATCTTCAGCTTCCTTGCGGGCGGTAATATCCTCCGCAATACTTAAAATTCCGTACTGACCATTCGGCAACTTTATACGGCTTTCATTCAGTTCCACATAAATGATTGTCCCGTCTTTGC
>JANTFQ010000329.1 GCA_024763405.1 Calditrichaceae bacterium | reverse complement strand
GCAATGGCGCCGATAATATCATAAGCGAAATAACTGCCGAAGGTCAGCATGGAAACGAAAAAGAGAACTGTAAATCGGTATAATTTTGTTGAAGGGTGAAAAGAAGAAGTGCTTGTCTCAAGCGTAGTGTTAGACATCTGGAGGCCTTTCCCTGTGTATTGTTCACTGCGGCTCTTCTGTTTTTATCCGCAAAGATAAAAATTACGGGTTTTTTCGTTTCATATCAATTGGAAAATGAAGTACTGAATGCCCCCCTTTTTTATGTGTTTTCCAGAAATGGCAGGCCCGTTATCCGGAGGCTTAAAAGACATAACGTTCTAACCCGGTAAAGAGAAAAATGTGGTCAATCCTGTTATTCTGTAAAAAACAACCCCTACGAAAAGATAACCTATTTTCAGTTCAGCGTTTCCACAAAGTTCAGATAGGATTTATAGCGGGTCGGGCTAATCGTACCCTCATCCAGTGCCTGCTTAACAGCACAATCTTTTTCCGAAATATGCAGGCAATCCCGGAATTTGCAGTACTGGGAAGGCGCCTCAAATTCCCGGAAAAAGAAACGCGCTTCATCGCGGTGAATATCGATAAAATCGATGAGTTTTATGCCCGGCAGGTCCACTACTTCGGTTGTCGGGTTTAGCGTGTACAAGCGCACCTTGGTCGTGGTGTGCTTACCCTTGCTGGTCGACTTGCTCACTTCATTGACGGTGATCTGCAAATGAGGCTCCACCGCATTGAGCAGGCTGCTTTTCCCAACGCCGGAATGACCCACCAGTGCCGTACGTTTATTCTGCAGCACCTCGCGAAGTGCTTCCAGACCGGTACCGGATTTGGCAGAAGTCAGAATAACCGGGTAATCAATATTGCGGTAAACAGCGGCAATCTTTTCCGCTGAAGTGAGGTTTTTCAGTAAATCAACTTTATTCAGACAGATGACAGAGGGAATTTCTTCGATTTCGCCCAGCACTAAAAAGCGGTCGATGAGGCCGGGTTTGAGTTCCGGTGAAACCATGGAACCGACGATTAAAATCTGATCCAGATTACGGGCCAGTTTGCGGATATAAGGCATGTGCCGCTCGATAAATTTCGGAACATCCCCTTTATGAATCATATCCTGTTTTTGCCGGCGCTCCATTTTTTCACGCAGGAAATAATTAATACGTTTCTGCTGTCTTTTGGTTAACCGGCCCATAAAAGCTATAAACTATTTTTATCTAAAAATTCCAGAATCAGCGGTTGTACATGCGGCTGTCTGCCCGTATAGGTTACCGCACGGCCCAAACGTTCAACGGCACTGGTCAGCACTTCTTCTTTATCCGTATAAACGGTCATCAAAATCTCGCCTTCTTTTACACTGCTGCCTGCTTTTTTATGCAGAACAATACCCGCTTTCGGGTCGATTATATCATCTGCCTTTTGCCGGCCGGCGCCCAGTGTTACCGCGGTTAATCCCACTTCGAGCGAGTGAATGGATTTTACATAGCCATTCTGTTTGGCTTTCACTTCGGCGCTGAATTGAGCCTGAGGATATTTTTGCGGATGCTGTACCATATCAACATCCCCGTTTTGTTCGGCCACAATTTCTAAAAATTTCTGCCAGGCTTTTCCACTGCTAATCATCTCTTTAGAAATCCGAATCCCTTCTTCGATGGTTTCGGCTTTTTTACCGAGGTAGATCATTGCGCCGCACAACTGGTGGGTTACTTCCATCAAATCTTCCGGACCTTTGCCCTGCAGACCGTCGATACATTCCACAATTTCCAGCCAGTTGCCCACGGTATTCCCCAGCGGTTCGTCCATATTGGTAATATAGGCCGCTGTCGGTTTCCCAAATTGCTCACCCACCGAGATTAACTGTTTTGCCAGGGCGACCGAATCCTCATAATTCTGCATAAAAGCGCCCCGCCCGGTTTTTACATCCAGTACCAGCGCGTCAATTCCTTCGGCCAGTTTTTTACTCATAATGCTGCCGGTGATCAGCGGAATGGACTGAATGGTGGCGGTCACATCACGCAGGGCATACATTTTTTTATCGGCCGGACAAATATCCGGGGTCTGCCCGATGAGACAGGTACCAAGCCGGCTGATTTTATCCGTATATTCTGCGATAGAATAATCCACCCGGAATCCGGGAATACTTTCCAGCTTATCCAGTGTACCGCCTGTGTGTCCCAAACCACGCCCGGAAATCATCGGCACCGGAACCCCGGCCGCCGCCACAACAGGCGCCAGAATGATCGACACTTTATCGCCGACCCCGCCGGTGCTGTGTTTGTCCACTTTTAATCCGGGGATTTTTTCGAGATTAACCACTTCACCGGAATAAAGCATATTTTTAGTTACGGCCATCGTTTCCTGCGCATTCATCCCCCGCAGAAAAACCGCCATCAGCCAGGCCGACATCTGGTAATCGGGTATTTGGCCTTCGGCATAACCGTTGATCATAAAACTGATTTCTTCGGCGTTTAATTCAAAGCCGTCGCGTTTTTTGCTGATTATTTCGTATGCTGTCATATTTCTCTCTATTTCCAAATAATAATTGCCTTTTATTCACATGCATCAAATTGAGTGCTTGTCTAAAGATTTATAAGCAAACAACTAGATACCCGCTTGCGCGGGTATGACCTTCCGTAGTAAACCAGTCAAACTGTCATTCCCGAATGTTTTTATCGGGAATCTATCAGATCTGGTTGCGATTCCCAACCTGTCAAACGTCTGGATGACAGGAGCATTCCCCCAAAGAGGGCAAGCCCAGAAGGAACCAGCTGGGAACGATCCCGAATATCGGGGAAGCCCCCGTCACGCCGTAAGGCGGATGCGACTACCGGCGCAGGTTAGGGGGCTGTAAAAATAAATAAAACAACCCCTGTTGTCCCCTTTATTAAGGGGACAAGGATCTAATATCCGTTTCCCTCGCTGCCGCCATTGCCCACAATGGCAACACTGGCGCTGGCCCCGATGCGGGTCGCGCCCGCCTCCACCATTTTACAGGCTTCTTCGTAAGTACGCACACCGCCGCTGGCTTTTACACCCATCTCCGAACCGACCGCCTGGCGCATTAAAGCCACATCTTTTACGGTTGCACCACCGCTGCTGAATCCCGTGGACGTTTTAACAAAATTAGCGCC
>JANTFQ010000328.1 GCA_024763405.1 Calditrichaceae bacterium | reverse complement strand
GCGCCCCCTACTGCGGCGATGCTGGGAGAATGCGCGGTATTTTCACTGATGGTATTCTCACGTATGCGCCCGTTGCTTCCAAAAAAAATGGCGCCGCCCTGTGCATATCCAAATGATCCGGATACAGAATTGTTACGAATTGTATTGTTCTCAATGATGTTAAAAGTACTGGTTGGCGGTTCACCTGCGGCAAGCCCTCCGCCATAGCCAATATCCGTTGTGGATATCGTATTATTCTCAATAATATTCCATCTTAATCGAGATCCCTTCTCAGAGGCGATATAAACTCCTCCCCCAATGCGGGCATCATAAGTTGCACTCTGTTCCTGAATCGTGGTAAATGTCCCCGATCCACCGGTAATCGTAAAGCCCATTAACACGGAAGTGGTGTCTTCATCAGCGATCATATAAATCACTGATCCACTGTCCGGATGGGTAGGTTGACTGCCGTCGATGATGGTTTTGGAAATGTGCGAGGTATCCTGATCCAGAATAAAATGGCTGGCCACGGTAATTTTTTTACCTTTAAAATTGATATTCTCGAAATAGGTGTTTTCGGCCACCAGCACTGTGTCGCCGTCAATAGCCGCGTTTATTCCGGCCTGGATGGTGGCCTGGTCGGCCGGGACGTTGATAACAGTAGCCTGTAGAGCTAGTGGCACAATTGCTAGCAAAAAAAAGTAAACTTTACACATGTTTTTCATTTTAAATTTCCTCCAGGTTGGTTAGCCTTAAAATCTTTAGAAAGTAGAATTATGTCTATTAGTACAAAGTTTTAAATGAAACTAAGCAGGGATAATCAGTCTGTAAATACCGTAATCGGGGTATTTTGGGGCAGGTTTTATAGCAGGTGCTCTTTTAGAGTCTTGGAAACAAGGTCTATTTGTGAATGGACATGCAATTTGGCATAGATATTTTTTAAATGTGTATCAAGCGTATGCTGACTTATAAAAAGCTCGGCTGCAGACTGTTTTTTATTTTTCCCTTCCACTAAAATCTTCAGGATTTCCTTTTCCCGTTCGGTCAGTCCGTAGTCTTTAGTTGGTTGATTATATTCAGAGAACATTTTAAGTATTTTAGCGGCAATAACCGGACTCATGGCCGCGCCGCCGCATACCACCTGGGTAACTGCCTGTTGAATCTCTTCGCCACCGATGGATTTCAACAAATAACCCGTGGCGCCCTGACAAATGGCGTTGAACACTTTGTCGTCATCGTCGAACACGGTGAGCATAATGATCTGTGTGGACGGCGACAGGGCTTTAATCTTACTAATTCCTTCGATACCGCTAATGCCGGGAAGCTGGATATCCAGCAGAATAACCTGCGGGACGTCCTGTTTTTCAAGCACTACCAACGCCTCTTCGCAGGACTCGCAGGCATGCTCGCAAATTAAAGTATCCGTATCATTGATTAAATCGGCAATGGATTCGCGGTAGATAGCGTCGTCCTCGATGATCATAATGTGGATTTTGTCGGATGAGCAATTGGAATACATTGTTTCTCTCAATTATTAAAAGTCCGTTTTTGGATATGACGCGCTTAAATCCCCCCTTTAATTCCCCCCTTAATAAGGGGGGATGGCGAAGCCAGGGGGGATTATTAGAACGCTTGTAAGTAAATATAATCCAACAAATTGAAAAGCGCCATACCGTGATCAGGGTATTTTTTTGGTCAATAAAAGCGATGTCCCTTCTCCCGGTTTACTTTTTAGGGTAAAAGAGGCCTCCATTTCAGCCGCCCGCCGTTCAAAGTTTTTTAAGCCGTTTCCAGAATGGGATTTACCTGTGTCAAAGCCAACACCGTCGTCCTGAATTTCCAGACGAAAGATTTCTGCGCTTAGCAAAAGGGTAATACGAATCTCGCTGGCCTGCGCATGCCGCGCGATATTGTGCAGCGCTTCCTTAAAAAACAGGAACACATTACGGCGGAAGTTCAGATCACCCTGCCAGGCGGCATCCTGCCGTTTTATGTCAAAACGTAGTTTTGCCTGACTCAGCATGGTATTGGCTGTCTCGCGCATTTTGGCGCACAGTTTGTCCATATCATCATTCAGCGGATTAACGAACCAGACAATATCGCGCATAGATTCGGCGGTGGCCATGGCGATATGCCGGATTTGCTTTAAACGCTGTTTTTCTTTTCCTGTAGGTTTTAGACGGCGTTCTAATGTTTCACCCAACAGGGCGATGCTGCTTAAATTTCCGCCGATTTCATCGTGTAAATCCCCCGATATCCTGCTGCGAAGCTGTTCCTGTTCAATTTCCTTTTGAGCCTTTAGGGCTTGGTTTTGTAAATCCGCCACGACCAGACGGTGTTTTGCTTTTTGGAATTTTCGCAGCTCCTTTTCGTGTTCCAGTCTCTTTTTAATTCGACTTTGGCGGCGCTCTCCTTCCAGCCGGAAAACTAAGAGCATTAGCAACAGAAACATCACAATGTACAGCGACCTGGCCCACCAGGTTTGCCACCAGGGCGGAATTACAGTGATAAATAGTGTACGTGTCGGAGTATCCCAAGCTTCGTTATTATAGGTAGCTTTGACCATAAATTTGTAGGAACCGGGTTCCAGGTTTGTATAGGTTGCTTCCGTTTGTTTACCACAATAAACCCAGTTTTCATTAACGCCTTTTAGTTTGTAGGCATATAGAATTTGATGGGTTGGTAGAAAATCCAAAACACGAAAGTGTATCGTAAAAATATTTTGCCAATAATCTAGCTGAATGGAATCCTGATAATCGATCGCCATTTTTAATGGAGAAGACGGTGAGGGCTTTGTCGATTGATAATTAAGATCGAAACTTGTGAATACGGGAATCGGATCGGCTAAATTATATTCCAGGCTGTCAGGATCAAAAATTGACAAATGGTCCGTAGAGCCATAACAAATTTTCCCGCCGCGGGTTTTAAAGAAGCCATTATATCCATAAACGATATTTCGACAGTTTTTCAAGCCATTTTTGTCGTTGAAAATACGGTGTCTTCCATTCTCTGGATTGTAGCGGACAAGTCCATTACTTGTCCGAAGCCAAAGCAATCCTCTGTTGTCTTCGATAATCCCGTAAATTCTAAACTCAAGAAATAACTCCTCTTGGAGAAACGGTACAAAATGGTTGGCACCAGAGGGCATTAAGTTAAGTCCGCTTTTTGTACCAA
>JANTFQ010000327.1 GCA_024763405.1 Calditrichaceae bacterium | reverse complement strand
GACAAGCGGCCTTACACGGTTTATTCGCCCTATCGAAAAAAATGGGAAGGGCAGCTTTCAAGCGATTTTTTAACCCACTACCCTTCCGAAAAATATTTATCGCGCATAATTAAATCCGTTAAGGCTGCGCCGGTGTCTTTATCCACACTAGGTTTTAAAAAAACAGATATGCAATTCCGTCCACCCCGGCTCAACGAAGCGGTCATCGGCAACTACCACGAAACCCGCGATTTTCCGGCAACGGAAGGAACCAGCCGGCTCAGTGTGCATTTGCGATTCGGAACGGTTAGTATCCGCCATTTGGTGCGCAGGGCCCTGGAGCTGAACGACACCTGGCTGGGTGAGCTGATATGGCGTGAATTCTTTATGATGATTTTATACCATTTTCCGCACGTGGCGGAGCAGCCCTTCCGCGACAAATACCGGGCCATGCGCTGGATAGACGACGCAGCGGGTTTTGAGCGGTGGGTCTGCGGCAAAACCGGTTATCCACTGGTGGATGCCGGCATGCGTGAGCTGAACGCCACCGGATTTATGCACAACCGGGTGCGCATGCTAACAGCCAGCTTCTTAACCAAGCATCTGCTGATCGACTGGCGCAAGGGTGAAGCTTATTTTGCCCGCAAATTACTGGATTTTGATTTGGCCTCTAATAACGGCAACTGGCAATGGGCGGCCGGCTGTGGCTGCGACGCTGCCCCCTACTTCCGCATTTTTAATCCAACCACCCAGGCCCAAAAATTTGATCCGCGCCAGGAATACATCCGTAAATGGATTCCCGAATTGGATACGGACCAATATCCAAAACCCGTTGTAGAACATACGTTCGCCCGCCTGCGGGCACTTAACGCCTTTAAACAGCTTTAGTGGTGGCCGGGATCTTCTGTAAAATCCGCACAATCAATCCGGATTTCGTTTTGCAAAACCGTTTTTACGACCACATCATTCGTAATGAAAAATCATTTATAAAAATTACCAAATACATTAAAAACAACCCTGTAAAATGGCGCTATGATGCTTTAAATGTGGAAGAAAAAATAAATGAGGGGTAACACAAACATCTAAGCGAAATTGGCTTTCCAAAAATTTCGTAAATGAAAACCCCTCACTTTATTTCTGCGGTTAATTCATTGCCCCCTAATTAACAACCGGCTCCCTCCGTGTATTATGGTCAAATCCCGTCAGGCTTTTTTCGTTTTCGCTTAGCCGCTATCCGGTAAACGGTATGATTTCCAATTTTGACAACCCCGAAATTTTACGACCTACTTTTGGGTTTAAGAGGTAACAAACTTTATTCGTAACGAATATTTACAATTACCGGCAGACCGCTGCCATAAAAAAAGGATAAACAATGAAACTGTTCAGCACCTATAAGCTGGGACCGATTACTCTGCAAAACCGCTCGGTGATGGCGCCCATGACCCGTTCGCGGGCCACCAAGAACATTCCCAACGATTTAATGGCCGAATACTACGGTCAGCGTTCCAGCGCCGGCTTAATCATTACCGAGGGTGTTTCACCTTCACCAAACGGATTAGGCTACGCCCGGATTCCAGGCGCTTTTTCCAAAGAGCAAGTGGCCGGCTGGAAAAAGGTAGCCGCTGCCGCGCATACCGGCGGAGCAAAAATATTTATGCAACTGATGCACACGGGTCGTGTTTCCCATCCCGCCAACATGCCCGCCGGCAGCCGCGTTCTGGCCCCATCGGCGGTTGCCCTGGAAGGCGAAATGTACACCGATGCCCTGGGCATGCAGCCCTATCCGGTCCCCGAAAAAATGACCCTGGAAGATATTGAACGTACACAGTCTGAATATGTTAAAGCTGCACAAAACGCTATGACTGCCGGCTTTGACGGCGTGGAACTGCACGGGGCCAACGGCTACCTGATTGACCAGTTCAATAACACGGCTAGCAATAAACGGCAGGATAGCTATGGCGGTTCCATCCAAAACCGGGCCCGCTTTGCGCTGGAAACCGCGCAAAAAGTAGCCCAGGCCATCGGGCCTGAGCACACCGCAATACGGCTTTCGCCTTATGGTGTGTTTAATGGAATGGAGCATTTTGCGGACCTGGAAGAGCAGTTTATTTACTTGGCTCAGGTACTGGAAAAGTTAAAACTGGCCTACCTGCATTTGGTGGATCATAGTTCTATGGGCGCACCGGAAGTTCCGCAATCCATCAGAGACGCCATGCGTACGGCATTTAAGGGTACCTTTATCGCCAGCGGCGGTTTTGATAAAGAACGGGCCGAACAGGTACTGGAATCGGGACAGGCTGACCTGGTGGCCTTTGGCCGGCCGTTTTTAGCCACACCGGATTTGGTGGAGCGTTTGGACAAGGACCTGCCGCTTAACACGCCCGACTTTGACACCTTTTATACGCCGGGCGAAAAAGGTTATACGGATTATCCCATCGCCGGCCAATAACCGAAAGCAGTAAAACCACGATGTGCCATCATTACAAGTGGCGCGTTTCAGCCATAAAAAAGCAGCACTCTTATCAGAAGCTGCTTTTTTTGTTTCCGGGATTGGATCTAGAAGCGGCGTAGCCGTTCTACAGATTTTTATAAACAAGAATGTATTCGTTTTGGGACATTCATTGAATTCCGGACAATATTGTCCGTTCTATTTTTCATTTGGGTGTCATTGGTTTTAACCGTAATATCACTTACTCAGGTGATTATAACAGCGAAAGGAAGATCCCAATGAAAATAATTCGTTTTGCAGAAGCAGACCGCTATGAACCTGAAATGAACTGGAAGCGTGTCAGCCTTTGCGGAGAAGAAGACATTTCTATTGAACATTTTGTGAAACCACCGAAGCATGCGTCTCCGCTGCACGAACATACCAACACACAGGTGATGGTGGTGTTAAAAGGGAAAATGGCCGTTATAACAGACGAAGAGGGTACCCAAATCGTTGAGGAAGGCGATGCCGCGTATATTCCGGGGAATCAGGCCCATATTGTAAAAAACATGCTGGATGAAAATTCCATCGGACTGGACATTTTTGTTCCGGGAAGATCCTTTGATTTTTGGTTGAAAAGAAAATAAATATATCCCGGCCCGGACCTGCTGCTGCCCGGGCAGAGATAAGCAGATGTTTAAGAAAGGATGGCTAACGCGGCTTCATAATTCGGTTCCTGTACAATTTCCGGAACCTGTTCGGTATA
>JANTFQ010000326.1 GCA_024763405.1 Calditrichaceae bacterium | reverse complement strand
AGCAGGTCTTTCCCATCCCATTCGGCTCCCAGTCCGGCCGGAACATAAAGACCCAGCGCAAAAGCCCAGCTCCCCATTTGGTAATTTGCAAAAATATTGGGACTCAGATAATGATTGGTTTTGGTCGCGGCGTCTATGCCGAACATATCATATTTATAAGTGGCAAACGGAATAACATCTGTTGCAAAAACCATAACACCGGTATTCTGACCACTTAAACCGGCCGGGTTCCAGTACACAGCGGTATAATCATTAGCCAGGCCGACAAAAGCGCCGCCCATTCCCAATGCTTTTGTCCCGATACTGTTTAGGCTCAGCCCGTTAGCAAAAAGACCGCTGCTGAATAGCAGTACAAATAATAGAGTGAAAATTGAACGTGATTTGCGCATAACGACTCCTTTAATTAATGTAATGTTATTTAGTCCCTAAGAGGGCTTTTTTAATTGAATTATCCAGCATCTTGGGCAGGTTCATATATTCCATAAAAGCCATTTTACCGGCATCCCAAAAGTACATGTCCATCCGGAACATCTCGCGGGCTGTACGTATAACAACCGTTCCCTTTTCTGCATAAAGCAGTACTTCTACAGGGTAGGCGCACACATGATCCAAACCCGGGCAATTGTTTTTTTCATCCGTTCTGGGCTGGCCTGCAATTTGAAACGATAAGGCTTCTGTTCGGGAACGGGTCAATCCAAGCACTACCGCGTTAGAATCAGGCGAAAATATCATGCCGCTAAGGTTCCATTTTAAATCGGAGGCTTTAGGCGCTGATTGATATTCCATAT
Source organism: Calditrichaceae bacterium (assembly GCA_024763405.1). GTDB lineage: Bacteria > Calditrichota > Calditrichia > Calditrichales > Calditrichaceae > JANTFQ01. The sequence continues at coordinate 2,392 of JANTFQ010000326.1, read as the reverse complement.
CCTCAGAAGATGGTTTGAAAGTCGCCAGATTCTTTTCTATCTGTGAAATTAATTGTTGGATGCTCTGTTTTGAGTCTCCGGTTTTCTCGGAATAAATGACCGGAAACTGATCTTCATCATCGAAAAAAGTCATCGGGCCAACCATCATAAACATATCCTTGCTGGCTTCCCGTAAATCTTCCGCGCTCCGTATCGGTTCCTGCGCCTTTTTTACTTTTCCCCCAACCTCAACCTGATGAATAGAAGTTATTAATTTTTCTTTAAACGGAAGGACTCCGGCAACCGCTCTGGTGTATTCGGATTCATCCAGATCGTTTAATACAATTCGGTTAATCGTTTCGGGATCGGCAATGTTTACCTGAACCCCTTTTTCCGTTTCATAAATACCAACTTTCAGGAATGCAGATACGACATATTTGTTGCCAACAGATGCCAGGTATTTTGTATATTCCTTATCCTGTAATACCAGAACAAATCCACGAAAGCCGCATTTTTTTTCATCTCCTTTTCGAATTAAATCCGGAGTGGAGATTTCTTTTTTTACAAGTACGGTATAGGCTGAAGCTTGTGTCTTTTGACTTACCAGTTCTACTACATTCTCGATGGGATTGGAGATATTTTCTAAAAGTTTTAAATAAATACCATGATCCGAGCTAAGGGCAAAACCGGTTAACACAAAGAGCACGAGTAAAGTTTTTTTCAATGTTCCTCCTTCCGGATAGAATATATATTATAGTTAATCTATAATGATTGTTATAGAATTTAACCACAATATTTATATTTTCAAATTTTTTTTGTTTTCTTTGTAACATGAAATCACAGCAATTTTTTTTGAGAAGAATATTTTATCTTCGACGAAACAGGCTTGTTTCCGTCCGGATGGGCGAACATTGCCTTGGTTCCCGTAAATTTACCTTGAAAAATGGGCTTTTTGTATTTGGCACGGCGCTTGATAAGAAGGAAGACAATAAAAATTTATCTGTTATAAAGGAGCATCAAATGTCAACCAAAGCGAAGAAAAAATTTAACTGGCGTAGTTTTGTTAGTTTGTATATGACCTTCTCCGGTCTTGTTATCGCCGTATCGGGAGTTATTTTATATATTGCCCCGGCCGGCAGGATAGCAAAATGGACGCACATTTCAATAATTGGTCTGGAAAAAGACCAATGGCAGGCGCTGCACACAATTTTTACCTTTATCCTGCTGGTCTCCGTCGGGTTTCATATCTATTATAATTGGCGGCCGCTTATCTCGTACTTACGGACCCGTTTTCATCAGAAGATTAAATTGCGTAAAGAGATGTGGCTATCGGCAGCAGTAACATTATTGATTTTTGTATTTGTACTCATTGATGTGCCACCATTTACAACGGTTATGAATTTCGGGGAAAGTATTAAAGACGGCTGGGCCACAGAACAGAATGAGCCGCCGGTGCCGCATGCGGAGGAAATGAGTCTGGCGAAACTGGCAGACGCTGTAAAACAGCCGGTGGACAAGCTGATTGCAAATCTGGCTTCAAATGACATTCAGGCGTCGGCGGAAGATGTTGTGAAGGATTTGGCTGAAAAGTATAAAATGACGCCAATGGAACTGTTTAAACGGATGCAGCTGAAGATTTCCGTGCCCGCGGATGAAACAAAGACGTATCAGGGAATGGGGTACGGCCGGATGAGCCTCGAAGACGTATGCCTGAAATTAGGGGTTGCTCCGGAAGACGCTTTACAGCGTTTGCAGGAAGCCGGAATTATGGCGGAAAAAGACGGAAATCTAAAAACACTGGCTTCCGACTATGACAAACTTCCCATCGACCTTGTAAATATTATAAAAGGCAATAAGCCGGAGTAGATTTACTTTGTTTCCAGTTTAAAACATAACGGCCGTCTAAGGAGATGAAGACGGCCGTTTATTGTTTAGAAGCAGATTCTAAAAATTAATCCCCTAAATTTATTCCGATTCCACGGGCGGTTTTCACCAGCTGATCATCCGGGCAAATGCGGTTGTAGGAAGAGATGACTTTTTTAATGGGCAGCCCTACAATATTGGGATGTTTATAAGCCACCATCTGACCAAAATTTCCTTCAAGAACCATTTCGAAAGCTTTTACGCCGAACTGGGTTGCCAGAACCCGGTCGTAGGCATTGGGGATTCCTCCGCGCTGCAGGTGTCCTAAAATAGTCACGCGAATATCGGACTCACAACCCGCGTCTTTCAATTGTTTTTTTAATCGTGAAGCGGCGCCGCCCAAATGTTTATGCGCGTAGCCAATTTCGTCACTTTCTTCGGAAGCAGCTTCACCGCCAACCGGCATGGCGCCTTCGGCAATCACAATAATTAAAAATCCGCGATCGTTGATAATACGTTCATGAATTCGTTCGATTACACTTTCTACTTT
>JANTFQ010000325.1 GCA_024763405.1 Calditrichaceae bacterium | reverse complement strand
ACACAAATAACTTCATTTCCCGAATCAGCAAAACATGTTCCGGCCACCAGGCCCACATATCCGCTGCCCACTATTGTAACGCGCATAAAAACTCCTAAGTCTTGAAAAGATTAATAAAAAACTCGGCTGAAAACGTAAAAAGTTAAGCAGCCGAGTTTTAAAAAATACAATTAAATTTTTATTGATTATGTGACAGAGATAACTAAGCGGAAAACAATTTGCTTCTCCGTTTTTTCTTTTTTCCTGGTTTCGAATAATAATGGTGATAATAATAGTAATAATAGGATCCGTACATTCCCTCCACATTCACCCCATTCAGAAGAGTACCAAGTAGATTAGATTCTACCGTATCAAGCAGCGTATGTGCCCGGGCCAGCGCATCGCGGTCGGTCTGACCGGAGGAGACCACGAGAATGGTACCATCGACCTTGGTACTCAGAATCACCGCATCGGTTACAGCGATCACCGGCGGACTGTCGATCACCACAATATCAAACTCATCCCTGAGTTGTTGCAGCAGCTCTTGCATTTTTTTAGAGGCCAACAACTCCGAAGGATTTGGCGGTAAGGCCCCGGATGTAACCAGAAACAGGTTATCCAGAAAGGTGGGCTTTAACATCTTCTTAAAGTCAATCAGCCCCATCAGGCAATTGGTCATACCTTCGTCTTTTTTAAGACCAAAAATAGAGTGAATGACCGGGCGGCGAAGATCGGCGTCCACCAACACCACCTTTTTACCTGCTTGTGCCATCGCGATGGCAAGATTCGCGGCGGTGGTGGATTTCCCTTCTTTTGGTCCGGAACTGGTGACCAATAATACCTGCAGTTCTTTATCCACCTTGCTGAATTGCAGATTCGTCCGGAGTGTACGATAGGCTTCCGAAACCGGCGCTTTTGGATCTAAATGTGTAATTAAGCGGGCTTCGATGCGCCGTCCCTCGAACTGCCCCAGCTTATCGATTTTTTTCTCAAGTTTCTTTTCCACTTTTTCCATTTCAATCCGTGGAATACTGGACAGAATATTAAAGCCCATTTTTTCCAGTTCTTCGGGGCTCTTTACGGTGTTGTCAAAATATTCCATTAAAAATGTAACGCCGACACCCAAACCAAGTCCGATTAAGGCACCCAATAAAACATTAAGCTTCTTTTTAGGTTTCACAGGATAAAGCGGTTCGATGGCTTCGTCGATAATGCGCACGTTTTTAGCCTGTGCAGCTTCCTGAATTTTGGTCTCTTCCAGTTTCTGCACCATCATAATATAAGTTTGTTCGTCAATCTTACGCCGTCTTTCCAAACGGGCCAGCTCTAAAACCTTAACCGGAAGATTATCTAATTTTGAACTGTAGCCATTAACGACATCCTGCAGGGCGCTGATTTTGGCAGAAGAGGCTTTTATTTCGCCATCAAGCGTTAATAGTTTATTGACAATATCCTGTGACATTTTTAGCGGGTCCGAAACCATATTGGAACCGGCAATTTTCCCGGCTTCCTGCTGCAGTTTATCCTTTAAAGCCTTAATTTTTTGATCATATTGCACAACGGTTGCCTGGTAGCTGCTTTTATTGACAATGCTGGCGTCTGCCTGTAAAGCCGTAATATAAACCGTACGGTCACCGACCAATTTGGCCAGTTGCTGCTGCAGTGATTCTAAATAGGGCGTCGAAATCTCACTTAAATCTGCGGGCAGCATTTGCTTGCGCTCTTCTAATTTTTCTTCGAGCGAACGTTTCATTTCCAGGTTGGCATCTAATTCTACCTGGGCCTGCTCCAGCATCGACTCCACTTCGGCAAGACGTGTAACGAGTTCGCTGGTCTCATCATCTAAGCTGGCGACTTTTTCTTTTTCCTGATACGACCGCAGCCGATCTTCGGAACCGCGCAGTTCTTTCTGCTTGATAGCCAGCCGACCTTCGATAAATTTGCGCAGGTCGCTTATTTCACCCTTGTTGGATTCCGCATTGATCAACTGAAATTCTTCCGAAACGACATTGGCTATATAAGCCGCCTCAAAGGCCGAACCCGCACTTATTGTCAGGGTCAGAATATCGGTATCACGGGTATGGGTCACTTCCATACTTTGCCGTAAAATATCCACCATATCTCTAAACGAGGTGTACTCACCCTCTTCGTTGGGTTGAAAAAGCTGCAGCGAATCACGCACATCCGACATATCCAGCCGCTTGATGACCTGCTCGGCCAGGCGGCGGCTTTTTAAAATTTCGGTTTGATTGGCTACCAGCGTGCTTTGATTGCCAAAGGCGCCCATATCAAAAAAGGAGCGCTCCATCAGTCCGGTGCTTTCGATTAGAATACTGGCGCTGGCTTCATACGTGGGGGAAGTTGTAAGCGTAAAAATTAAAGTGGCGGTAAAAACAACGATAAACGCTATTAATATTATCCATCTGCCGCGGTATAGAATGCGCAAATAATCGCTAAAGGATACCTGGGCTTCCATTTCCTGATCAAAATTTTCTGTCAAAAGAATTTTCTCCTGTTTGATTCTAAGCCGGGAAATCTAAATAAAAACAAGGAATGGTACAACCATTTCGATTATATTTAGGGAAAACCTTAGCTCTTAATGTCGTTGTGTTAGAACGCTGTATCGAATTATATATGAAAAACTTTATTTATCTTGTTTAAAATTCCCTGATAGGTGAACCAACTATCCTCTAACAGGCTTTCATCCGGCTCACGCGTTTCGAAAGGCAGACCGTCCAGCGCTTTTTGCGGATTGCTCGAAAACAACTCCTCGATATATTCCTGCGGAAGCTGTGCCGACAGAATTTCCCGGGCTTTGGGAAGCTGTTCATAATTCCGGTATTCGGTTTCGTGTGCGTCGGAAGCGACAAAATGCGCCAAGCCCGCCTGAATCAATTTCAGAGCCAGTTTTTCTGCCCGGGAACCGAATTGTCCCGTGATGCTTCCGGCATTAATCTGCATCAAACACCCCTGGTGGTACCAGTCAAATAGCACCTCGACATTTTTATTCATATAGGAATAGCGTTCGGGATGGGCCAGAATGGGCGTAATTCCTTCCAGTTTACACTGAAAAATAAACTCTTTCACTTCCCGCGGCATTTCAAACAGGGGCAGTTCGAAAAGGAGATATTTGCGGTTATTATTGAACGTTGCCCAGGGATATTTAATCCAGTCGTATACGTGTGGACTAAAATAGAGTTCGGAAGC
>JANTFQ010000324.1 GCA_024763405.1 Calditrichaceae bacterium | reverse complement strand
TAAGAGCCAAGAACTTCCCAGTCTCTTTCATGTGAAGCCCGTTTAACAATACCCCGTATCACCGCATTTAATCCGGGACAGTCCCCGCCGCCAGTGGCTACTAAAACTCGTTTTTTCATAAAATCCTCGGTTCTGTTCTTATTTATATTTAAGTTTGAAAAGAAGTATATACAATCATCGGATATTCTGCAATATAATTTAGCCTGATATAAAAAGAGTTAAAATATACTGCGAAAACGAGTGGTATTTTTACTGAAAAATAGTGAAATTGGAAATGAAAACAGGACTTAAAACCGATGATTGAATAACGGTTTGTATAGCAAAAACGCTGGAGAGCAAATTTGAAAATTAAAAAATATCAAAGCAGTGCGGGAATCGAAATCTGGGTAGGGCAGGATGATTACAGCAATGATCAGTTATCCATAAAAACAGCGCATGCCAACGATGTCTGGTTTCATGTCAGCGGGATGCCGGGCAGCCATGTTTTGCTGCGCTGCGGTGAAGAAGGATTTACGGCGGATAAAGAATCCATCCGGGAAGCGGCGGCTCTGTCCGCCTGGTTTTCGAAAATGCGTAAGGGTGGTTTGGTAGCGGTACATTATTGCCTGGCAAAGTACGTAAAAAAACCACGCGGGGCCAAACCGGGTACGGTGACGATTTCGAAAGAGAAAAAAATAAAGGTTCGTCCTGAATTACGGGAAGAGATTTAAAACAGCCGGAACGCTAACCGGAGAACGAAAGCCGGAGACAGGGAAGGGAAATAGAACAGTGCAGGATAAAACGATAAAAGCAATTATATTTGATTTGGGACGGGTGCTTGTAGATGTCGATTTAACGAAAGGTATTTTTAAATATACGTTGTCCGGGGAAACGCCTTCGGAAAAAGAAGTATTGGATTCGCTGATGAAGGATTCGTTCTATCAGAATTATGCCTGCGGCCGTTTCCCGGCAGAAAAATTCCAGCAGGAATTCTGCCGCCGATTGAATCTCGCTATGGATTTTGAGACGTTTAAAAAAGAATGGAACGATGTTTTTAAACCCCTTCCGGGAATGGAAAAGCTGGTGCGCCAGGTTGCTAAAACTTATAAAATTGGATTGCTTTCCGATATCGGGCCGCTGCACTGGACGCATTTGCAGGAGACATTAGCGGTTTTGAACTTGTTCCCCAATCCTGTACTGAGTTTTCGGATAGGTCTGTTGAAACCGGATAAAAAAACCTATCTGCTGGCGGCGGATAGTGTTGAAACTGCTCCGGATAGATGCCTGTTTATCGATGATCGGGAGATAAATGTGCAGGGGGCAGCAGAAACGGGAATGAAAGCGCTTTTGTTTGAAGGCCCGGAAAAGCTGCGCAAAGAGTTGCAGAAAATGGAAATTAGCGGACTGTAACTTTCACTGAAAGATTTCATCTTAAAGAATTAATGAACGGTTAAAATCTGGATGAATTACGGAGCAATAAAATGGATATGGATAAATTAGTCACGGAAATGAAGGATCGGTTGACGTATTTAATGAGTCCCTCAGAATTGGATGATTTGCTGAACAGTTGTGAAATTGTATTTGAACGAGATACGCTGATCTCGGGATTTATCCGCATTTTAAAATATAAAGACCATTTTATTACCCAGGAAACCACGGATAAAAATGAAATTGTTTTACGCCTTTACGATAGCCGCGAAAAAGCCGATGCGCTTGTGATGGATCATCTCGATACCTACGATCAAATGTGGGACGGTTGCGGTTGTAAAGTGGATTACTATTCCTGATTCTAAAAGAGAATAATCTCCTGCTCAATCCGTTCGTTCTGTGAAATAGTTGTGTAAAAAGAGGATAGAAAAGAGAGCGCTTCTTTTATGTATGAATCCGATATTTCCGGCGGGCAGAAAAACACAGCAAGCGCAGATTTTGTTGTGTCTGTAATCGAAGTACGCAAAGAATCGGCGGTGGGATTTCCAAAGATACCATTATTGTCCCGCAAAATTAATTTTCCTGCGGCGTGAATTTCCGGATTGCTGATTCCGCGATAGGATTCCCCTTCCTTGCCCACATCCATAATAATTTTTCCTGATACCTTTTCGGCGTCATATAAGCCCATTGGTAAATGAAACCGGGCCGAAGCGATATTTCCAAAATCCACAAGATTATTAATTCGGTATAAAGCCGTACCTTTCAGAATACGGCGGATTAAAGCTTCGGAAGAAGGGCGGTAACGGGTCGGTTCCCAACCGATACGCCCGTACATTCGGCGAACATATTTCACCGTTTCGTCCTCGGCGGGACGAAGCACGTTAAATTTATCCAGCAGAAATTGCTGCAGATTAGCGAAAGCAGAATCAAAGTCAGTACCGCTCTTATGCACTTTTAAATTGCGCGCCAGCAGTACACCGAATTTGAGCCCGCTGATTTTATTTTGAATAATTTCCGAAGCCGAAAATTGAAAATTCATTTTCTTCCTTTGTCTGTTCTTATCCCGTTCTAATAAACCGGTTCTTTTATACCAAACAGATTTTCCCCAGAACCGCCCGGCGGGAAGCACCAGTAGCGGCGGGAATATTTGACGCTGTTCCGTGGATGGTTTCATTGGCTAAAACCGCAAAACCAACCGCCTCTTTAAAATCCTGATCAATACCGTATTTATCGGCGGAATCAACTTTTATCGGTGCAAAATATTGGGCCAGTAGTTCCATTAAAAAGCGATTGTGCGCTCCACCGCCGCCAATCACTACGGCCTCTGCCCGATGGGTGGGTTGAATAAACCGGCGATAATTTACATAAATACTGTAAGCCGTATATTGCGTTAAGCCATATAAAATATCCGTTTTACTGAGATTCAGGTGGGCCGCTTTTTTTAAGAGCCTATCTAAATATGCTTTGCCGTAAAGTTCCCGTCCGGTAGATTTGGGTGGCGTCATTTTTGTAAAGGGATCGTCCTCTTTTAAAAGGGTAAAAAAAGACTCATTCTCTTTGCCGCTTCGGGCCAAACGACCGTCTTCATCATAAGACAAATCGCAGAGCTGTGAAACAGCCAAATCAATCAGCATATTGCCTGGGCCGCAGTCGAAGGCGGAGACCTCGTCAATATCGCCATTAGCCGGGACAAGCGTTAAGTTAGAAATACCGCCGATATTTACCGATAAAATGTTCTGCTTAAATTTTGAAAAATAAATCCAGTCAAAATAGGGAATCAGGGGAGCGCCCTGCCCGCCCA
>JANTFQ010000323.1 GCA_024763405.1 Calditrichaceae bacterium | reverse complement strand
GACGGGGTCGACAATATGTCCCTTTCACTGGATTTATTAGGTTTTTACTGGCATGTGGCGCCCAAGACCATCGCCGGAGTTATTATCAATACTGCTGGCGATCGCTATACGTACCAGAGCGAATCTTTTCAAATCAATCAATATACTTATGGGGCCAGTGTCATTCATTATCTCGGCGAACGTTTTGGAAGTGGATTTTTTGTTCGGGCAGACGCCGGTTTGGCCAAACTGGTTGTCCAGGATTCCGATGGCAATTCAACCAGCAGCGAAAGCGGGTTTGGGTTTCTGGCAGGCGGCGGCTGGTCCATCGATTTTGGCGGAACGCGCATGCTGCTGAATGTCAATTATGCGCTGCGGAATGTGGAAAGTGAAAAATATTCGATTCTCGGTTTTTCAATCGGTGGATTATTTTAAGAAAAGAATTAAACAAATAAATTGATTCTTTCTGTCTAATTCCAATAGGGGTTAGGATAAAAAGAAGGGCGCAAAAATTGCGCCCTTCTTTTTTAGAATTTGTTTTAGTTACCAAAATGGATGGTTGCACCGATGGTTGTTCTATAAAAACTCTGTTTAAAATCATAACTGTCATATTTTATAGTAGTCGGTTCCATTTCAAACGCGCCGTCGATTACAATGGAGTTCATAATTAATCCCACGCCTAAGGTGAGAACATTATCCACCACCTGGTTACCGTCATTGTCACTGGTAGCAAACAGGGGATTGGTGTAAAATCCGGCACGTAAAGGAATCACTGCGTTTCCTTTCATAAGCAGGTATTCGACTCCCAAATGCAAAGAATTTAATTTAAACAGGTCTGCATTCGAGGCATCTTTAAAATCATCTGATTTCGACCAGTCGTGGCTTTGATAATCAACCGCGATAAGCAATTGGTCCGTAGCTCTGTAGCCAACTCCAACACTGTAAAATAGCGGAACCTTTAGTTCATCACTGTTGCCTTCGCTTTCATATTTCAGCTTATTCGGCAGATTGAAATTTCCACCAATGGAAAATTTGTCTGTTGGTTTAATCAAAACGCCAATATCCAATCCGGATCCGGAATAACTTTCTTTAGCGCCAGTATAATCACTTGAAGGATCATTCTGGTATGTTTCGGAGTATTTCGAACTTCCTGTATAGATGTTGAGCGCCGCACCGACGGAAATCATATCATTTATTTTTATTCCGATGGCAGGTGTAATAGCGCCAACCGCTCCTTCATATTTATAAGTCTCATCGCCAGAATCAAAATGATAAATAACTTCATTATTAAAATCGAAGAGTGTCCGGTAGGCAATTCCGCCAACGAGGGTCATGGAACCAACCTTAAACGGCATGGCAAAACTTAAAAAGTTAATTTGGAAGCGGGATTTTAAATCAATTGCCGGTGCATCATCCCATCCATCGAGTTTAATACTTCCAAAGCCAAAACGTGTAACAGCGCTGGCCTCCATGGCGTAAAGCTGTGTCAGGCCGGCACTGTTCCACGACATAGCCGTGGCGTCGTCTGCAACACCGGTAAACGCATTTCCCATACCTGCCGATCGGGCCCCGTTTCCGGTAAAATTAAGATCCTGTGCGTTTAATAAACCCATAAAAAGAATGGACAAAACAAAAACAAAAAATGTGGTGAGTTTCTTGGACATAAATTCCTCCAGATTAGGTTAGTGTTTTATTTAGTGATAAACTTATCGCCGACCTGTATGGTTTGGCCGGTATTTGTACGGATAATTCTCCCTGAGGCATATCTGTCAAATGGATCGGTAATCTGCATTTCGCCCACGATGGTCGTTTCGGTACCTAAAATTTCACCGGTAACCGGATGTTTGATTTCATTCCCTTCGCGGTAAATTGTACATTTAATACCTTTTTTTAATCCACCGTTTCGTCCCACATCCAGCATAATATTACCTGCATCCAGCCGTATGACAGTACCCTGTATGAGTGGTAAGCTGGAAACAAATTTTTTAGCGAGATAGGCGACCGTATTTTTTACGCTTTGAGCATCTGAATGGGCTGAGTAGGCATCATGAGCAACAATAATCATGGCCGTCTCGGTGTCGATTGCTCTGGCGTCTAAACTGATGGCGCCGTTTGGAGCTGCGGCCACACTACCCAGAATGATTGCATCCACACCTAAACCTCTTCCCAATTCCGCGGCGGAAGAAGCGTCTAATATGCCGCTGGCGCCTAATTTCTGTTCTTCAAGAACGGATTCTAATTGCGAGCGCTCAATCACTTTAAAACGATCTTCATTAAAAAGGGCGGTGATCATCTTATCGAACACAATATCTCCAAGATCCCGGCTTGCTCCCTTGTTTTCAAAGGGAAGAACCGCAACACTCATACGCTCGCCCACCCGTTTAATTTTGCCGGATACTTTTGTTTTGGGTACGACGATTTTAACGACTTTTTCAGTGCTCGGTTTAACTTTTACCGGGGCTGCCTTTTTCTCTATCGTTTGAATAGGTCCTGCATTTTGAGAAGTTTGGTTGAGGTATTCTCTGGCCCGGGAAGTGGGTGCCTGCGAAAGAGATATTTGCAGATAACGTCTGGCATCACTGATGTTGCCAAGGTAAAAATGCGCGATACCAATTTCCCGGTTTGGATAATAGGAAATGAAATGCATTCCGTAGGTACGTACTTTTTGCTTATCTGTACTTTCCTGTTGAAGTGCCGCTTCAAATTTCTCTATGGCCTGAGTGTAATTTTTTTCTTGGATGGCTTCCAGCCCTTGTTGATAGAATTGAAACCACTCTTCTGCCATTGAGCTGCTGAATAAAATTAAAAGCCAAAACAAAACAACAAGATGCTTTTTCATCTTTTTCCTCTATGTTATTAAAATGGGCTAATCTCAAACGTATGCATTATTAGAAATATAGTGTTTTTTTTAAAAATATTCTAATAAATCTCATATTTTGAGAGTTTCGATTAACGGAACTATTTATTAAATGTTTAATTCTTTTTATCCCGTGTCTGAAAATTTTATATTTTAAATCGCAGTTTTGATCGCCAGGGGAAAAATCGGGTAAAATAATTATTACCGGTTTTTAAAGTGAATTTTTAGAGTTCCCCGATGATAACGACAGAATGATCATAAAAAGTCTCATTATTATCTGACTTTATGAACAAACCATCAGTGTCCGGTTTAGAATTGGAAATAGTCAATTAATGTCAGTGATATCAATGTGAAGAGCGATGTCTATTTTATGGGAACTTAAAACCAAC
>JANTFQ010000322.1 GCA_024763405.1 Calditrichaceae bacterium | reverse complement strand
TTGTTGTGCTCTCTTGAGAGCTTGTTCATTTTTATCCACCAACGTTACCGAAAGCGATCTATCAGCAGCTAAATCCAGTGCGATGGGGGTACCAACCAGGCCGGCGCCGAGTACAATTATCTTCATTTTTCCTGTTCCTTTTGCAGAGGCGTTTCAAGCAGGACATAAACCCGCCACTGTTTGCCTTCCTGTATTTGTTTCTGCTCTTTAATAAGTGTGTTCTTTAATTCAACCGGTACGGTTAGTGTGGAGTCCGATTTAAGTATTTCCGCCAATTCGGCCTGTGCTTTTAAAACAGCTTTATCACGGGCAATATTTACCCGCCGGGAACGGGCCATTCCCCGGCCATATAGAAAGCCCTCCACTTCGGGTTTAGCGGTGTACCAGGCTGGCGCGTCGGCCGGGACGAGTACATCATTCTGTACACTGCTTAGACTGTCCGCCTTTTGCGGCGCTTTATCGGAAGGTTCATTTTTAGAACAAGACAATAATGCGACTAACAGCAAAAATGTTACTACTTTAATTATTTGATATGCCATCTTTCACCTATTCACTAATGAGTTTATCGCGTTCCGTATTCCATTTAACCCAGTCCGATTGGGCGTCTTTTTCCTTATCGAAGGTCGAATGTTTAAAACTAAAATCACTCATTTCCTTAAACTCTTTTAAATCAGACTCTACCATATTATTAAAATCTTGCTTGTCCTTCTGCATAAACTTCTCAAAATCGTCCATTTCTTTCTGTTCAAAATCTTTAATCTCTTTTTCCTGCATTTTTTTATATTCTTCAAAATCCGAAACGACGATCAGCTCCTCTCCGGGATTAATATAGAAACTGGAATCGGATGGCGTCTTCCCATCCTTTTTAAACGGCGTTACCTGAATGGTGCCCTTGTAACAGCGGTAGGTGGTTTGCACCGTATCGCATTTTAAGCGGTAAACCGTTCCACGGATAGCGCATACAGATGAGGGTGTTCGAACCCGAAGTTTTGTTCTTCCCTTTGGTAGAAAAATACTCAGCCAGGCCAGGCCTTTTGACATTTTTACCTCTTCAACACCCTCTTTATCCCGGGTTAATTCGGCCGTTGAATTGGCGCCGATACGCATCACTTTTTTAGTTTGAAAAGTTACTTCGCATCTGGAATTTTTGGAGGTTTTTACCTTATCAAACTCCTGGACCGGCATAAAAAAGCGCATCTTGTTCCATTTCATGCTGCCCTGAGACTGAACATGATTGTCCCCAATGGAAAACGATACCTTGCCGATTGATTTCCCTTTTTGTGCGAACGACGGAATGGTAAGGGCCAGAATCATCAAAGCGATTAATAATTTTTTCATAATTAATATTTCCTCCTTAAAAAATACCGGAATTAAAACCACTAAAACAGATTTATTATTTTCGGCGCCACATTTTGATATTGGGGCATACACATCCCGGCGTCCGCATTTACATAGGTCGGATCGCAAATGGCAAATCCCTTATCGTTAAAGGACACCGTTTTGCCCGGTATGGGGTTCGTAAAGGAAACGGCTGTGGCGATATGCCCCGGATAATCAAGCCCCACGACCGGCATTCCCAAAAGATGTTTTACGAGATAGGCAAATAAAATCGCCCGATCCTCACAATCGGAATGTGGATAAAAAAGAGTCTCTTCCGGCATCAGGTATTTTTCCCGACCAAACTGGCGGTCATCCGTCTCATACGCAAATGAAGTCTGCACAAAGCGCAAAAGAAAATTCACCGCTTCCAGTTCCGATTTATTTTCCACATAGGGCCGAAGCGCATTTAACAGCGATGCATTTGCTTCCGGCGAGATGGGCGCGTCAAAATAGATTTGGAGCTGTGTCTGCGGGTAACTTCTAAAAAATGTAACCACATCTTTTTCGTACTGAACCGGAATGGAATAGGGATTCCCGCGGAATTTAAAGGTAAGCTTTTTTTGCAGAATTTCATTGCTCAGGCGCGGTGTGTGACGGACCTGCATACTCACCTTTTTATTATCATTTTTATAAGTCTTTTTATAGGTGTACACTTTTTTATCAAGCTGAAAATGCGCATTTACTGTTTTAAGAAAATAGTATTTTACACCGTCAATTGTGATGTAATTATTTTCATAAATATTATTCGTGGAAGGAAATAAAAGGTAGATGGAATTGTGGCTGTAAGCGGTACGCACATCGTAGCCCGATTTATTTAAGATAAACCAGATAAAGAGAATCTGCTTATTTTCTGATTCGGGCAGGACCTGTTTTGCAAAACTCTGTACCAATTGCATCCAGCCCCAGTCGTTAAGCGCCATAGTCTTGCGCAACGTGAGGAGCTGCTCCACCATTTTTGTATAACCGGGACTGCTGCTCATCGCTTCCCAGGCATTCCCTATTGTTTTATTGTTTATTTGTCCGGAAAGCGCCAGATTAAAATCTTTTTTATAATCCAGTTCCAGCGGAACATTAAAAAATGTAAACGCAAAACGTTTTAATTTTGGATGCACAACCGGCTTGGGTTTAGGCTTTGGCTTTACCGGCGTCTCTTGGGGAATTTGCGGTAAATGCTTAAGCACTTTCGGTTTGACCCTGGGCTTTTCGATGGGTTTTTCTTTTGCCTTTGGCAGAACAACCGGCTTGGGGGCCTGATCCCGTCTGGATCCCTTTGCCGAATTAAACGGTTCCCATTCTTGTTTTAAGAAATCGGAAAAGGCTTTGTCTTCTTCAGACAGAAACGCATTAAACTGTTTCTGATCCTTCTCCAGCCATTTCTGAAAATCATCCTGCGCATGTAATAGCGAAACGGTATACAATAAAACAAACGCCGCAAACAACATACGCTTATAGAAAGAATTCATCTAATGTCTCCTGTCTGACTAAGAATAAATATGGTTTAACGAATAACTGAGGCGCTTTGTACCGCATCATACATCCGGTTTTGCGGAACGATGGTCTGATTGGGTAAAATATCAAATACCTGCCAGACATTTCCCTTTTGACCTCTTGGAATATCAAAATCGGCCATCAGGCGTCCGTTGGCATACACATCCACATGCGCGCCGCTAAAGGATAAATCTTTTTTCCCGCGCCGTCCACGGCCGCTGAAATTATGAACGGCATAGTGATAGGTTCCTTTGGCCGGTTTATAAATGGTAATTGTTTCCGGCCCGTAGGCATTTTGATCATCTACATCCAGAAAATTACGACCGCCGATCATTTTCTTATTCCGCCACCAGATATGAAAACTTCC
>JANTFQ010000321.1 GCA_024763405.1 Calditrichaceae bacterium | reverse complement strand
TTTAACGGATACGAAAGAAGCGCAGATTACGGTCGTACATGTAAATCGTACGCCTGAATTTCCGGTGCAGGCAGCCCAGACGGTGGATGAAAATCAGCCTTTGATTTACAATCTGATTCCGGCAACAGACGCGGATAAGGAAGATGAGGGGAAATTGGTTTATACGGTAAAAGATTTACCGCAGGGTGCGGTTTTTGATGATAAAAATTTAACCCTTACCTGGACGCCTACGTTTGAACAGTCCGGTGCATATACACTAACCTTTAGTGTCAGTGACGGCGCCTTTACCGTTGAGCAGCCCTTGCAGATTACAGTGAATCATGTCAATCGTCCGCCGGTTATTACGCCGCCGGAGGCCCAGACGATTGATGAAAATACGTCCTGGAAGTACACTGTAGTATTCAGTGATCCGGATAAAGAGGATACGGATAAACTGACGGTGACTGCTGAAAATCTTCCGCCCGATGCGGTTTTTGATGCAGCCAGTGCTTCTTTTAGCTGGACGCCCTCCTATGAACAATCGGGTACATACGAAGGTATTACTGTAAACGTAAGCGATCCCGCGGGCCTAAGCGATCAGAAGTCGTTTACTCTGACGGTAAATCATGTAAACCGTGCGCCAAAACTGGAACCGGTTGCGGCTGTTGCGATTAATGAAAACGAGGCGGCCCGTTTTACTCTCAGCGCTTCCGACGCGGATAAGGAAGATGCGGGCAAGCTGGTCTTCAGCGGAACAGACCTGCCGCAGGGGGCACAGTTAGATGCCGCTTCCGGCGCTTTTAACTGGACGCCTTCGTTCCTGCAGGCTGGTTCTTACACAGTTACCTTTAAAGTAACAGACGGCGGTGGTTTAAGCGCTGAACAGAGTGCGCAGATTACTGTGGCTGATGTCAATCATACCCCGCAGTTTAAGGGGGTAGAAAATTCTTCTGTTAAAGAAAATGAAGCGCTTACTCTTACGGTCTCGGCGCAGGATGAAGATTCGGACAATCAACTCACCTACAGCGCGGAAGGCTTACCCTCCGGCGCTAATTTTGATGCGGCGAGCGGTGTTTTAACCTGGACACCGGGCTATGATCAGGCAGGGGATTATTCGGTTACCTTTAAAGTTTCAGACGGAAAAGAAGAAGCATCAACAACTGCAAATCTGACCGTGGAAAACGTAAACCGTGCCCCGGAGATTAGCGGTCCTTCCAGTGAAAATGTACAGGCCGGTGCGTCTCTCAGTTTCAGTTACAGCGGCAGCGACGCCGACAGTGATAATTTGTCCTTTGAGGCTTCCAGTCTGCCTTCCGGCGCAAGTTTTAATTCCGGTTCGTTTAGCTGGACGCCCGGAGAAGACCAGGCCGGCAGTTATTCCATTACGGTTTCTGTTTCAGACGGAACGGATAAAGCGGAAATGACTACAACGATAGTTGTCACCGAGAAGCCCGCTCCGGCACCTCCGGATACAACCGCTCATTAATTTTTTTTTAAAGCCCGGTTTTTAAAACCGGGTTTTTTTTATTAATTTGACAGAATTAAATACAGAATGTTTTTCAGGCCGTAACGATCCTTGTAAACTGTTGGGATTTAAAATATTTGTAGTGATTAAGTCCTTTGCTCATTAATTGTTTTTTAATTTAAGTAAAAACAGCTGGTTGAAAGAATAAATTTCCAAAAACGACGCACCCCCTTATTCCCTCTCTCTTTTGACAGGGTGTTGCAGATTCTATCTAATGGCGCTAAAGCGCCTAAAAAGGAGAATGGAAGCTTTCATTACCCCGACTTAAAAGTCGGGGCTATTCATCGGGAAAATGAGTGGTTAGGTGATATGAATAACCCCGTGCTTTAGCACGGGAATGTCGCAACCCTACAAATTTATGGGGCTTTAGCCCCAATTTTAACTATTCTGCAACAGCCTGTTGAAAGAGAGGGGGAGCAATGCCTGTCAGTAGTGCAATTGACCTTTACAGGGGGTGTGTAAGAGTGTCAAGTGCACAAATTTTGCTGAGTTAAAGACATAGTCATTATTTGTATATTTTGCTAAATGAATAATATAGAGCTTAGAAGGACGCGCCATGAAATATACAAAAGAAAAAATAGCAGGCATCTTCTTTCTATTATTTATTTTATCGGGATGTGTTACAACAAATTATTATACGGCCAGGACCCTGGAATCTGGAAAAAGTGTTATCACACCCGGAGCAGATAATTTAATCTGGCTTGCCCCCAAAGGCGATCATTTTGAGAAAAAATTGTTCTTTAGTCCAAGTCTTGGGTATGCCCGCGGATTACCGTCACGCTTTGAAACAGGAGTTCGGGTATATTTTCCGTATGTAATCGAAGCTAATATCCGGAAGCAGTTAAACCCGGAATCATTCGATTTATTTGATATCAGCGCTGCTCTGCATATGGGGGTATTTTTTGCGGATAAATTTACCGCTGTTTCTCGTCCCTATTATAAATATGGTTTAACGATTAGTAAGGAAGTTTCTACTGTTCAGCCCTTTCTGAGTTATTATTTTACGCAGAATTCACTTTTTTATACTCAATCCGAAACAAAGTCGGATTATTCCATTATTTGTTTTGGAATTGCGGTACCCTATAAAGAAGATTGGGTTTTTCCTGAATTCAATTATTCTATTAATAACCATGGCGGAAAAGGATTTATGACTTTTGGAATCGGCATTCGTGCATCGATAGGAAAATAAAACCGAGGGGGAAAATTGCAGAATATTACATTTTCAAAAGAAGAGAAAAATACAATTATCCAGATGATCCGTCACTATTTTGAAGAGGAACTGGATCAGGAGATCGGGCAGTTTGATGCAGAGTTCCTGCTGGATTTCTTTTCCGAAAAGATAGGCGTTTATTTTTATAATCAGGGACTGCAGGATGCACAGGTGGTTGTAAAAAGCCGTCTCGAAAGCATTGCCGACGCCATTTACGAAATCGAAAAACCTACGGATTTTTCACGATAGGTTTAGTAATTTAATTGTAAAGTTCGTGTTTTTATTGGCAGAAAATGACAATTAACAAAACAACAAAAAACAAATAAAATCCAATTCCGAAACATCAATTACCGAAATTTTGAAGTTACAATAGATGACAGATGTACCCTTTATTTGGAATATTAGAATTGGAAATAGTCAATTAAAGTAAATGATATCAATGTGAAGAGCGATGTCTATTTTATAGGAACTTAAAACCAACCCACTTCTGTACCCTGAGCGAAGTCGAAGGGTAATCCCCTCCCTTTT
>JANTFQ010000320.1 GCA_024763405.1 Calditrichaceae bacterium | reverse complement strand
GAGCAGGAACATACTGAGTATAAAAAGTGTCTTTTTCATCTTTCAGTCCATTAATAAGTCTAACCTAATAGCTCGTGTTGTCATTTCGAACACAGTGAGAAATCTTTTTACTATCAATTTTTTAATCGCTTGCCCCTCCCGAAGCATCGTTCCCGAAAGGAGAGTACAAACATTTTTAAAGTGAATGTACTCACGCCCTCAGGCGTTTGGCCCGCATTCGGAAAAAGCGGGTAATGGGTTCTACATAGGAACGGTCGGTTAAAATATTGATATAATCCATTCCAATGGATCGAAAATAGTTTTCCCGCTCTGTGTGCATCTGCAATGAATCATTATAAAAATTGTCGCGGATATTTTTGCTGCTTGTATCCAGCAGCAGTGTTTCACCTGTTTCGGCGTCTTCCAGATCGATCATCCCGGCGTCGGGTAAAGATATCTCCCGCGGATCGGTGATGCTCAGGGCGATGATGTCGTGTTTTTTATTGGCGGTTTGCAGGGCTTTTTCGTAATTCTCCGACAGAAAATCGGAAATCAGAAACACCGTGCTGCGCCGTTTGATGATGCGGTTCAGGTATTCCAGCGCACCCGGCAAATCCGTTGTCGCTTCCTGCGGTTTGTTGAACAGGATTTCGCGGATCACGCGTAAACCGTGTTTTTTACCCTTCCGCGGCGGAATGAATTTATCAATTTTATCGGAAAAAATAATCAGGCCGACTTTATCATTATTATTGATGGCCGAAAAAGCCAGCACCGCCGAAAGCTCCGCGGCTACTTCCCGCTTAAGCTGTTCTGTGGTGCCGAAATTCCCGCTGGAGCTCACATCCACCAGAATCATCACCGTCAATTCACGTTCTTCTTCGAACAGCTTTACAAAGGGATGCCCCATCCGGGCGGACACATTCCAGTCGATCATCCGCACATCGTCCCCGTGCTGGTACTCGCGGACTTCGGCAAATTCCATTCCCCTTCCTTTAAACACGGAATGATATTCCCCGGAGAAAACCTCATTAACCACGTGCCGCGTGGAAATTTCTATCTGCTTTACTTTTTTCAGCAATTCCCGCGGTATCTGGTTTGATTCTTCCTCCGTATACGCCGAAGATTTAGATGCGCTCCGTTGCGAATAGAGAAAAAACAACACCAGCAATATTAAAATTAAAACAGTTAATCCAACAATCCACATAATTTATCTTTAAACCAGATTTTTTCTATTTTATTAAATGCCGTCTCGCTGTTTTCCTTTGTCCCTGCACCGTTTTGGTTTCCTTTTAAAAGGGACGAAGAAGCAGTGAAATTAAGGTACCTCAACACGGTTCAGAATCTTACTGACGACATCTTCCGGTGTCATTTCTTCGGCTTCCGCTTCGTAGGAAAGAATGACCCGGTGACGCATCACATCCAGGCCGATGGCCCGTACATCTTCCGGTGTCACATAACCTCTGCGCTGCAGAAAGGCGTGCATTTTTGCCGCCTGTGCCAGAAAGATGGAGGCCCTGGGGCTGGCGCCGAAATTGATCAGCATCTTCAGTTCTTCCAGTCCGTGCGCTTCCGGTTCCCGTGTGGCAAACACAATATCCACAATGTATTTTTCGATCTTTTCATCCATATACACTTCGGCGGCAACATCACGGGCGTGGACCAATTCCGCAGGCGTAATTACCCCTTCCACTTCTACCGGCTCAAAACGGGTCTGGCGGCGTAAGATTTCCAGCTCTTCTTCTTTGGATGGATAGCCCACGTTTAATTTGAGCATAAACCGATCCACCTGGGCTTCGGGCAGCGGGTAGGTTCCCTCCTGCTCGATGGGGTTCTGGGTGGCCAGTACCAGAAAGGGATCGTCTAATTTAAAGGAATTTTCTCCGATGGTCACCTGGCGTTCCTGCATCGCTTCCAGAAGCGCGCTCTGCACTTTGGCCGGAGATCGGTTAATTTCGTCCGCCAAAATCAGGTTACTGAAGATGGGCCCTTTTTTTGTGGTGAACGCGGCTTCCTTCTGATTGTAAATCAGTGTACCGATTAAATCGGCCGGCAGCAAATCCGGCGTAAACTGAATGCGCTGAAACTTGGTTTTGATGGTTTTGGACAGGGTGTTTACGGTTAACGTTTTGGCCAACCCCGGAACACCTTCCAGCAGGATATGACCATTGGCCAGCAGACCGATGAGCAGACGCTCCACCATATAATCCTGCCCAACAATGACCTTTTGAACTTCCGTTATAATTTTATCGACAAACGCGCTTTCCTGTTCAATCTTTTCATTAATAGCTTTAATATCGGGATTCATTTATCCTCCTTAACCTGACTCTTTAAAACTGTTTTTCTAATAATCTTTACCCGTACGCAGCAGCAATTCCACCGTATCGGTAAAGAGATGGAAGTCGCTTTCCGAAATCGCTTCGCCCGCAAACTGGCTCAGCTCTGCCTGCTCGTACAGCCGGTCCATCTTCTGAAGCAGATCGGCCGTGCTATTGTTTTCTTCTAATTTTACCTTTATTTCATTAAAACCCGCAGCCGGATTCAGTTGAAATTTTTCAGAAAAATAACGCCGGACCAACTGCATTAACTTATGAAATCCGTCCGCCGTATCGTTTCCATTTTCCTTTTTAAGCGTACTCAATTCATCCATAAAATTATCTTCGAGGCTTATTTCCGGCTCGGTTTCTTCCTGCTCCGCACGGCGGATTTTAAAATATTTCCATAATGAATAAACGATTACGGCTATAAAAAGCAGTAGTAAAATATAGAGCAAAATTGTTCCTGCAGAAATACCGGCGCCTGGCTCCGGAACCCCCTCGATAATTTTAACGCCGAGACGCTGCGCGGACAATGATTCTTTTTGCTGTGTTTTTGTATCTTCATATTGTACGGTAATGCCGTCAATATATGCCATCCCCATTTCAATGGGCGTTAAATAATATGAGATACGTTTTAAGGAATGGGGTTTGCCCTGCTCATCCGTAAAGAAACGATTGGCGGAACCGCTTCCGCGCAGGGTTAGATTAGTCAGAACCGGCGTGCTGACCTGCGCGATATGATAGCGCTGAAGATCGCCTTCCCAGGAGAGTTCCACATGGTAAACCACTTCCCTGTTTTGCGGCACTTCGTTCTGTTCCAGATAGGTGTGAAGCGTGATTTTAGATGCTGTACTATCGTCCGCCTGCAAGGCTACAGTTGATAATAGCAGCACAACAAAAACAAGCGTTTTCATTTTTCTGACCTTTAATATTTGAATAAGAGTATGTTAACTTTG
>JANTFQ010000319.1 GCA_024763405.1 Calditrichaceae bacterium | reverse complement strand
GATCGCGCTTATTTGTTGTTTGAAGGAAAAATACTAAAAGAAGGCAATGCGGAGTTTTTAGCGCAGGATGAAGAAGCACGTAAGTTATATTTTGGAGATAAGTTTCAGCTAAAACGTTAAGCGGTTGAAGAAACGTTTGTATTTAATTTCAGTTCGTTAGTACCAACATAAATGGTATTTTGCTCACCGAACATTTTTCTGACCAGAACTGGCGAAAGCCTGTGTACCCGCGGGAGGT
This sequence comes from Calditrichaceae bacterium, assembly GCA_024763405.1. Lineage (GTDB taxonomy): Bacteria > Calditrichota > Calditrichia > Calditrichales > Calditrichaceae > JANTFQ01. The sequence goes on along the minus strand of JANTFQ010000319.1, from coordinate 3,054 downwards.
GTACCCGGTTAAAAGGATAAGACGAATTCATCATCAGGGCAGAATCATCGTCTATATATTCAAGATGATATTTTTGATGTTCAAAGAATTTAATCAACTGCTCGGTAGAGAGCTCATCAAAACGAATCCGAATATCAAACAACGGCCGGTCGTTTCCCGAAGGAAAATTTTGTTTCCGTTCCTCACAGTTCCGTTTAATTATCGACAAAGCTTTTCTGATTTTAGATGAGATTTCATTTTCCTGGCGCGCTTGTACATAACATCCGGGAATGTTTTCACAGGAACCGACATACATGTTCCCATCAAATTCTTTTTTAATAATTACTTTCATTCCGTTTCCGGATTCTTTGGTATTATGGGATAAGTGGTTTCCGCCAAATATAATCGGTACAATATGTAAAGTCAATTTCTATATTACTTTATCCAAATATGTTCCGTACTAAAACCCTTATTACTCCCTATAAAAAAGAAGTCGCTCTGTCGTTTTGTGGGGTAAACCTTCATAAGAAAAATACCTTTGCCACCATTCTTAGGCAGGACAAACGGATTACAACTGATAAAAGGAAAGTCTTTTTATGGAAATCTGTGTTTTATCCATACAACTTAGCGGCATTTCCCCTTCATCCTGAGCTTGTCAAATGGAAGGGGATACGAGGGGGCCTCTTTGCGCTGTTTGTTTTAAATAATTATTATTTTAATTCAGAAAAAAGGCCTAAAAAATTTTAGCAATTAATTAAAAGTATTCGTAACTTTGGTTTTAGTAAATACTATATAAATAAATTTGGAAGCACAATATGAAAAAAGTGTTAGTCGTCGGTGATGATAATTCCTGCCGCAGCCGCATGATTGCAGCTTTAATGAAACATATTTCCTTCAACCGGATTGATGTGACCAGTGCCGGTATAAAGACCGGGAAAATTGAACCAATGGTCTTAAAAGTTTTGCGGGAAATCGGCGTAAATATTGAACAGGAAAAATCAAAATCATTAAATGAATTTATCCATACCACCTTTGATATTATTATTACCACAACTCCGGATTCTCGCGATAAAGCGAATGCACTACTGCATAGTACGACCAAAATCCATAAGGAATTACAGGATCCTCGTGAAGTTGAAGGGGACGCCTTTGATAAGGAAAACGCCTTTCGTGAATTACGTGATGAAGTGAATGAATGGCTGAATGAATTCATTACCCGCCACCGTCTTATTTAATAATTTCTAAGAAATATAAAAAGTTTGCCGAAAGAAAATTACAGTTCAAACAATATCAATAAAGATTTAAGGAGACTTCGATGTCTTTCTTCACGAAAAAAGGAATAAAAGCTATCCTCTTTAGTATTCCTGTTATCGTACTGATGTTTACTTACAGTTATGCACAACACACCAATTCTGTTCAAACCTCTGATTCAGTTGTTACGATTCAGAACACCGTTGAAACAACCCATGCCGAAGCCGCTGAGCATGCGGAAGAATCGGATAAGCTTGGCACCACGCTGGCTTTGTGGTGGGCTATTCCGTTTGTCGGTATTTTACTTTCGATTGCCTTGTTTCCATTGATTGCACCTCATTTTTGGCACCATCATTTTCCAAAAGTTTCGGCAGCATGGGCGCTGCTTTTTGCCATCCCCTTTGTAATTCAATTTGGAGGTGAAGCCTGGCACGAAATTTTTCATATTTATCTGCTCGACTATATTCCTTTTATCATTCTGCTCTGGGGGCTATTTACAATTTCCGGTGGTATTTTGGTAAAAGGTTCCTTGAAAGGGACACCACAGGTCAACCTGCTGATGATCCTTGTTGGCACATTGCTGGCTTCGTGGATTGGAACAACCGGTGCTGCTATGGTGATGATTCGCCCCTTGCTGCGGGCCAATGCGCATCGTAAATATAAAGTGCATCTGGTTGTATTTTTCATTTTCCTCGTAGCGAATATCGGAGGTTCTCTAACGCCTCTCGGCGACCCGCCGCTTTTCCTGGGATTTCTGCACGGGGTTAGTTTTTTCTGGACGCTGCATCTGATTCCTGAAATGCTGACGGCTGCTGCTATATTACTCGTGACCTTGTTTCTCCTGGACAGCTTCTATTACCGGAAAGAAACAATTGTCCATAATCCGGACGAAGCGACCGAACCTCTTAAGGTAGAAGGCTCCTTTAATTTTTTACTTTTAGTGGGTGTGATTGTCGGTGTTATTTTTAGCGGTGTTGTCCATATTGGACATGTTGAGGTTCTGGGTGTGCATATGGCCATTCAAAATATCATTCGTGATTTATGGATTGTCGGTATGGGACTGCTTTCGATGAAACTTACGAAAAAAGAAATTCGGGATGGCAATGAATTCAGCTGGTTTCCGATTTTGGAAGTGGCCTATTTATTTGCCGGAATTTTTATGACGATTATTCCCGCCTTAGCCATTTTAAAAGCCGGGGAACATGGCGCCCTGGCCGGATTGATTCGTGCGGTCAAAGAACCCTGGCATTATTTCTGGGTAACCGGTGCGCTTTCCAGTTTCCTCGATAATGCACCGACCTATTTAACGTTTTTTAACAGCGCTCTGGGTAAATTAGGCCTTTCGGAAGAACATCTGCGAGCCGCTTTTATAGCCGGAAATGTAACAGAACAATTACCGGAATTTATCAGTTACCTTAAAGCCATCTCGGTGGGGGCTGTTTTTATGGGCGCTAATACCTATATCGGGAATGCACCGAACTTTATGGTAAAATCTATTGCCGAAGAAAGCGGCATTACTATGCCCAGTTTCTTTGGGTATATGCTCAAATATTCCATTCCCATTTTAATACCGACCTTTATTATCATTACCCTGATATACTTTTAAATCGAAGGCGGCTTTAAGCCGCCTTTTTTATTTACACTCTTTGCGAAGTCTTAAAGGATTTTTTAATAAAAAATGCGACGCTGTGCCGAACTGTGCTGAAAAAAAATCAGATCTCAGATAACCTTTGTACAGGGCGGTTACCGTGGCATTGGGCTGGCGGAAAATGACCGGTGTTTCATTTTGTTCGGGATGCTGCAAATCCGCGCCGGAAGCGCTCC
>JANTFQ010000318.1 GCA_024763405.1 Calditrichaceae bacterium | reverse complement strand
ACAATATTCACCACGTTCATTTATGGCAGATGGATGAGCACGATATTCACTTTGAAGCGCACGTGGATATTGTTGACCGCAAAGTGAGTGAAACGACGTCTTTACTAAAAGAGATCGAAGAGTTACTGCATGAGGCCTTTGAAATTAACCACGTAACCATTCAGTTTGAATGTGACGCCTGTGATGTAAAAGAACTGTTGCATAATAAATAGGGAGGAATATGATCGTCAAAGTACTGGGTACCGGCTGCAGTAAATGTAAACTGCTGACCAAACGCTTAGAAGAAATAAAACAAAAACACCAGTTGAATTTTGACCTGGAAAGCGTCACCCAATTGGATGATATTATGTCTTATGGCGTCATGATGACCCCGGGACTGGTTATCAACGAAAAGCTTAAAGCCGTGGGTAAAGTGCCCAATGAACAGCAAATAGTAACCTGGATTCAGGAGGCCTGAGCGTGCGTTATAAATCAATTAAAAGCGCAATATTTTTGCTGTTGATAATAAGCAATTTTTTTCTTGCCTGTGCTAAAAAGCAGGATGATACAAAAACCCCGCAGACAGCCGTCATAAAAGCAATACAACCCTGGCAAAAATTACCTTTATCTAGCTTGGTTCGCTGAAATGCGTGCCCTGCCGCCAGATGCAGCCGGTGATGGCGGCCATAGAAGAAAAATTTGCCGGACGGGTTAAAGTCATTTTTTGCGATATCTGGCAGAAAGATCAGAATCACTATGCATATGATTATCATATTAATTTAATTCCGAAACAGGTTTTTTAGATAAGCGGGGTAATGAAATTGCCGGCAGTTTAACGCATCTTGTTCAGCGCTATTTAATCTGGACGGAAGAATCGAAAGCAAGTATGTATCCGCGTCGTTCCATGGGGGTATTGGTACTGCTTGGCGGCATTTATTTTATTTATACAACATTTTAACGGTAAAGGAAGAATATGGCAACCTGCACCTGCAATCAGGCACAACCGTTTGATATTATCATTAAAAATGAAAAACGGGTTATTTTCGGACTGGACGTTATTGTGTTTTTAACGACCATCCATAAACCGGCAACAGAACAGGAAGCCAAGGCAAAGCTGTGGGAAAACGCCCTGCAGTATAATCAATTATCAAAATCAGATGAAAATAGTTATAAAATTGCGCTGTACGATGCCTATCTCGATATGAAGCATTTGTTCGAACGTTATCAATAATTAAACAAAGGGGAACTTAGATGAAGATTTACGTAATTTTAAACGGGGAACTCAAAACTTGCTGCTCGGCTTATCCTACGGACCAGGTGCAGACCATTCTTAACAGCTGGTTCGCCGGGGACGATAAAGTTGAACCGCTGGTTGTTGATATAAAAAAAGAAAAATGGCAGGAAGATGAATTATTTTCATTAGCCTTTAAATATTTCGGAGACAATATTTTCCCGGTGGTTTATGTGGGTGATAAACTGGCCGCCATCGGCAATCTTCCGGGCAGGGATGATTTATGGAAAATGGCCGTAAACGGTTTTGACGATGAAATTACGGTAAAAGATATTCTGGACTCGGCACGGGTTCAGGGTCTTAATGTAACCGAAGATTAGGGGCGTAACTTGCAGCGCTGGCTCGAGGCATTGGCTCACAATCCAGCGGATTATTTCACAGACCTAACACCGAAGCATGTAACCCGAACCGCTGGTTCGGCAACTTATAAAAGGAGCAGGACGATGGATTTTGGAATGTATTTAAAATCATTCGATTACGACGAACGCCAGAATATGAAAATAAATATCCCAACGCTTTTAAGATTGTACAAAGAGGCCAAAGTACAATTAATCGATATCCGTTTTCCGGAAGAAGTAAAAACCTGGGATTTGGGGTTTGTTAAAAATATTCCTTTAAACGAATTGCCCGATCGTCTGGACGAAATTGATAAAAATAAAATAATTGTGACCATGTGTCCGCATTATGACCGCGCCTGTATGGCTCGCCATTATTTAACCTTACAGGGATATCAGAGTAAATATCTTGTGGAGGGTATGCTGGGGCTTGCGGATTATCTTCGTGGTGACAAAGCGCGGGACTTTGCAATTTCCAATGGAATTTGAGAGATTCTATTCGAGTCAGGAAGAGGATAGAATTTAGTTACCAACGATACAAATCATAAGAAAATTTAAACATAATGCCGATTTTCTGCTGATCAATTTTGGGCATTGAAAAAGAGAAAAATTCTGTGCCAATTCCCATCTTTCCAGTTAAAGTATATTCATATCCCAGCGCAAAATAATAACATTGGTACCACTGATTGGCTTCTACCGTGTTTCCAAATGCGGTCAGATTGGAGTGCACCCAGGAAGCTCCAATACCACCGGACAGTTCCACCTTCCAAAGATGCATTCGGGAGATAAAAATTATCGGGATTCCTGTTAAGCCGGCACGGAAATCCGTGATACCGAATTCATTGGAAATATTTTTTTTCTCTTCCTTTTCAAGATTTAGGAAAGCCGTGCCGAGCCCAAGGTCCAGCAGATGGTTTGGCTCCCACAGGATGCGCAGGGCAGGGGCAAAAGAAAAATTATCCACTGTCTTTCCCGTGGAATGAATGCGGACGGCGGGACCAGCGGAAATTTCCACAGATACGGTAAAGGTTGAATCTGTTTTTGGTGTCGTTTGATTTTGCGCCGTGGCCGGTTTTTCCACCAGAAACAAAACGAATAGGAAAAGCGCGAGGAAACTATTTCTGAATATAAAATTCATAAGCCGCCAATGCCGGATAATTGGTTATAATGCCATCGAAATCAGCATTTTTTATAAATGATTTAATCAGTACCTTATCGTCCAGGGTCCAGACGAAGGCCCGTTTGCCCAGCGCATGTATTTCATCCGTCTCTTTGTTTAGAAAGCCGAGAGACCAGCGCGGTGCCCAAACCAGGGAAGCGGTTTCCTGTACATCCGGGATGCCTAGTTCACATAAGCTGGGTATGTTTTCATAATCTCCCAATGAAAGAAAACCGTGTAACACATCGTCATTTGGAATGCCGATTAAAATTTCCACATCCCGCCCCAGGTCCTTTGCCAGTGCAAGATATTTTTCCTGCAGCGGTAAAATTTCTTTCAGAACAGCCGCCTCTTTCACATCCAGCCAGACAAGTTTTAGGGAGGTGTTTTCCACCACCGCCAGCAGTGCTTCATCGAGGGAGGGAATCCGCTCACCATGAATTAACGTGCAAAAAGTTCTGAGCTGGGCAAAGGAATAATCAGAAATTGCCCCGATAAAATAATCCTCGTTTACAAGACGTTTATTCATATATT
>JANTFQ010000317.1 GCA_024763405.1 Calditrichaceae bacterium | reverse complement strand
TGAAATAGGCCTCGGGAATAAAAGCGCCGGGAATGTCGCCCGTACGATTTCGATTTAAATAGCTGCGTTCGATGGCGGTCAGTTCCAGAGAAGGCTGACTGTCTTTCCACAGTCTGCGTGAAATATGCAGCAGGTCGATGTGCTCGAACCGCTTCCAGTCCGTCTGTAAGCGGTTTAAAATGAAACGGTTGCGCAGCAGGGGTAAATCGTAGCTTTTACCGTTAAACGAAACGAGATAATTAAAGCTCGAAAACAATTCCTGCAAATATTGAAATAAATAGTATTCCCGACCATAGTCCGGCAGGAAGAATTGCTCCACGGTAAACTTGTCTTCATTAAAATATCCGAATCCTAACAAAAACGGATAGGTGCCGGCGCCACCGGCCAGACCGGTCGTTTCCAAATCAAAAAAGAGGCATTGTTTTAGAGAAATCGGCTTAGGAAGCGCCTGTTTTGTGAGCAGGTTTAAACCCGCCTGCTCCGGGAAAGGAAAAGAATGGCTGCGGGTAATTCTTAAATAGGGTGCCGTGGGCGCGCAAATCTCGGCCTTAAAAATTTCCTGCAATGCTAAAAGGGACGAAGGCGTTTCTGTTTTCGGCGGGGTTTGCTTACTGCCTGAACGGTGAAACTCTAATTTCTTTTTGATATCCATTAATTTTTTAATATCTCCTAAATAATTAGAGTCTGTCCATAAAATCAGAACATAATGCGAATTTTATGATCCGTTCTATCGTCATAAACACCTCATCCCCCACACACAAAGTGGCTACTTCATCTCCTACAAGGAGAAGGAAAAATTTCTTTTCGCCCTCTCTTTCAGGAGAGGGTCAGGGTTGATTACGATGTTAGACCTACCTTTGAACCAAAATATTTAATAATGATATCTTTCTTGTAGAAAATCTATTCGTTCTTCTTTTACGAGATAAACAATTCTATGTTCTTGAGTAAGTCGCCTTGACCACGTTCCTGGTGCTAAGTATCTCAAAGGTTCTGGTTTACCAATTCCTTGAAATGGGTTCCGCATTACCTCTTCAATTATTCTAAATGCGCGTAAAGCTGTTTTACGTTCAGTCTTTATCCAATATTCCAGGTCTTCCCGAAATTCTGGTTGAAATACAGCATCTCTATTTTTCGGCTCATTTTTCTTTTGCTTACTCAAACCCAAGTTCTTTCTTAAACTCATCTAAAGTTGTCACTGGTTCTGTATCTGAAAGAGCGCGATTTAAGGAAGTTAATAAACGCTGAGCATTTTTAGGAGAGCGTAATAAGTGAGCCGTCTCCATCAAACTTGATAACTCAGAAGAAGAAATTAAAGCAACATCTTCTGCATTTCGCCGTTTTATCAAAACGACCTCTTTATCTTCTGATGCAGTTGTCAGAAGATTTGCCAAGTTTGCACGTGCTTGTGAATATGTTGTATGAATTGCCATTTTAACACACCTTTTTTATTGTACAGATATAACGTACAACTTAGATAATCAAATATCAAGTTAAAATGTGGTTATCAGTACTCGGTATCCATAATATGAATACAAGTTTCAAGGCGTTTAACATAATAATAAATAATCAAATTATTTAATCGCAAGTAAAGCAGCCTATGTGCTTTATTGAATTGTAATCTGAAGTTTTTTTGTCATTTGTGTTTTGGAATTTTAGCAATATTGCGTTTTTAGAGTTGCAGCATCTCAAGTATTTTTAGCGCACTCTCTTTGCCAAACAGCCCGCCTTCGATGTCCGGGCCGGTACAGGAGGGACAGCCCTGCTTGCAGGGACAGGCCGCTATATGCTCCTTAACGGCATTGAGGACCACTGTATCAACGGAAAAGAGTTTTTTGCTTAAACCGATTCCACCCTGAAATTTATCATACACATAAATCGTCGGTTTGTGGGTAAACGGATCATTCACCCTCGGAACCACGGAAATATCGGAAACATCACACATAATATACAGCGGAATCAGATTTTTTAAAGCGTGGGCTATCCCCTTTAAGCCTTCGCCAATTACCGAGTCCTTAAAAAACGAATCAATGAACAAGTCATCGGAAAATTCCCACCAGAGGGTGGTCGTCTGCATTTCCATTTCCGGCAGGTAAACCCGGCCGTTGCCGATATTTTCGTGCGTATGAAATTTTATTTTCTTATATCCGGTGGTCACCCGGGTAACCGCTGCCTCTCCGAAAAATTTCCGATAACCCCGGCCTTCATCGGCGCCTTCCTGCACAATGTCCAGCACCTTTAAATCGGTCTTGGTAATGGCGTCCGTGTAATAATCCACATCCACTTCGTGCACATAGGCCTTCTTCTCGTCCCAGTCCAAATCGTCCACGTGAAACTGGGCGCTGTTGTGGATATAAATAGCGTCTTTGTGTACCATTTCCGGCGCGGCAAATAAATCAATTTCCCCAATAACCCGCGAATCGTAGGCGCCGGAATCGATGATCACCACGTTTTCGGCCGCAGAGCTGCGCAGGCTGACCTCATCGGCGGGATAGATTTCACGCATCCAGAAATACTTGCCGTCTGTTTTGCGCAGAATGTTTTCTTCCACTAAAAAATCCAGCAATTGCGGGGTAATATCCGGGGTAAAAATTTCTTCTTCGCTGAACGGCAGCTCGAAAGCGGCACATTTTAAATGGCTCATCAGAATGGAAAGATTTTCACGGTCGATCTGCGCTGTTTCCGGATTTTTTTTGAAAAAATAATCGGGATGCTCGATGATGTACTGGTCCAGCGGCGCACTGGAAGCGGTTAAAATGGTCAGTGAAGCGGACTGCCGTCGTCCGGCCCGTCCCGCCTGCTGCCAGGTACTGGCAATCGAACCGGGCCAGCCGGCCATAATGGCCACATCCAATTGACCGATGTCGATGCCCAGTTCCAGGGCGTTGGTGCTTACCACCACCTGAATTTGGCCGTTCTTTAGTCCCCGCTCCACCGCCCGGCGTTCTTTGGGCAGGTAACCGCCGCGGTAACCGCGCACTCTGTCGGGATTGATTTTGAGCTGTTTGGCCGTTTCTTTTAAATAGGTTGTCAAAATCTCCACCCGCAGGCGGCTGCGGGCAAAAATTATCATTTGCGCGCCTGTCGGCATTATTTTGCGCGCAATCTGCTTCACTTCCGAAACCACGCCGCGGCGCAATCCCAGTTCGCGGTTCACTACCGGAGGATTATAAAACAGGAAATGTTTCAGACCTCTCGGAGCGCCGTTATTGTCGATGAGCGTCGTCTTTTCTTCGATGATATTTTCGGCCAGCTGCTGGGGATTGGCAATAGTAGCGCTGGAACAGATGAATTGCGGATGGCTGCCGTAAAAGGCGCAGATAC
>JANTFQ010000316.1 GCA_024763405.1 Calditrichaceae bacterium | reverse complement strand
AACTGGCTGTTTACATCGGTACCATCATGCGGGCCATACTGGCTACCCAGGCTTAAATTAACCACACAGGGTTTGCCTGCAGCGGTTGCTTTATCAAATATATACTTCACACCATTCGAAATATCGGTTCCGGTGAGCGTTGTTTTTACAATTATCAGGTTGGCGGCCATCGCTCCCCCATGCAGGGTATCAGCCGGTGTAGTCGTCAGATGACGCCCGGCAGCCGAGCCGGCCACATGCGTGCCGTGTCCTTCGGTATCTCTCTGCGGTACAACCGAATGCGGGGTCCCGGAAGCAAGGTCCTGATTGATTTGTGCCTGTGTATATTCAACGCCACTCGAGAAACTGGTTCCGGGCGGGCCGCTACCCGATGCTGTTTGATCCCAAATGAATAAAATTCTCGTTTCCCCGGAAGCATTTAAAAACATCGGATTGTAAAAATCAATGCCCGTGTCCACAATTCCGATAATAACATTTTTCCCTGAGTATCCTTTCGCATAAGCGTCATCCACATTCTGGTAATTTACAGCAGTGGAATTATATAGTTTTCTTTTAGGGCCCAGCTCAATTTTCTGAATGTCTTTTATCTCAGCCAATTCCTGCAGGCGATCCCGCGACACAATGACCGTAGCAATATTCCCGTTTGAAGCCTGAACCTCAAACCCCATTTCTTTTAATTCTTCAACAAAACGGTTTTCACCGCGAACGGTTAAATGATATTCTTCTGCAGAAGATTTAAACAGAGGCTTTGAGGCTTCATTCCGTAGAAAAGGACCCATTATCTGAGCGTGAACTAATCCGGTAAATACGAATAACAGAAAGATAAAACGCATATTTTTCTCCACTTTATTTAAGCAGTTTTTGTCTGCCGGTATAGATCCGAAGTACCTGCACATCCTTTTCCAAACGTTTCAGATCCGCATAAGTAGCCTGCCCGCCATAAAAATTATCTTTAAGCATTTTCAAGAAATCATACCCTTCCAGGGCCCCTTTGGATTGAATAATAACCGGCAATTTTTCGGGACTGTCCGCATTGTGTTTATGCATCCATTCCTGTACAAAAACATCAACCAGAGGCGGATTTTCTTCCGCCACTCCCCGTGTTGAAACACAGGCTGTAGCGATAATAAGGGAAAAAATCAGTAATAGAAATTTTGTCATAGGAACTCCACTTTATTTTGCGTAAAACCTAATACAGTTTTAATTTCATTGCAATCGGCTGAAAATGCCGAATCCTGAGATTTAAATAATTGTGCCTAATATAGTGAAAAATGTGCAGGAGGATGTGATCGTGGACGAAAACGCGGGTGTTACAAGTAGTAAAATTAAATTCTGCGATCTGCGCTGCACCTTTGCCGAATTCCCATCCGAAACAGCCATTGACGGTTCCGGAACCTGTCGCACTTTTATGGCTTTGTATTGTAAAAAACTGAATAAATACGTCACAAAGAATGCCCCCTGCGAAGCCGAATTCGGCGCACGCCGGCCCAAGACCGGTTTTTAATGTATCTGTTCCAACAGCTTTACATATTTTACCAGTCCGCTGCCTTCACCATTTAATTCATAAAAATTATTAATGAAAACCTGGGCATTGGCAAATTCCTTTTTTATCTGCATGGTCAAATTAATAATTTGTTTCACGGATGGAATATCTTTGATGTACAAATTTTCCGCAGAGGCGGCATAAAAAGTATCCATCAAATGTTCTCCGTCATTTCTCCAGCGCGTAAAATCCGCTTCTGCTATCCGTATATTTTTATGCTGACGCAGACGGGTTAAAATTTCAAACCCATCGCTGTTTTCCATCATGCGCCACGATCCGTTTTTATATCTCGATACTACATTAAACAATATTGTTACCGATTGTAATCCATTAATTTGTAAAAAGTCATTCAAATCCAAATACATACAATTCCTTTTTTGCTTCCTGCATTATCTCTTATCGAAGCGCTTTAGGTAAAACTGAATTCTCGTATTTAATCTGTTCATCTTTTGAACAGAAGCCCTTACCGAGAAAAACAGGCCATTCACCGAAAAGAACTAAACTTTTTAATCTTTTTTGTGTACATACAGCTAAAATTAAGCGATACACTTTTAGGGAGAATAAAATGGAGTATCATCAAAATAGTTTTTTTAACACACGCACGGTCATCTCATTGGCCATCATCGCGGCCGGCATCATCCTGCTCGCTGAAAATATGGGTATGGAAATCCCCATAAATGTCTGGGAATGGTGGCCGCTTATTCTCATTTTTATCGGCATCGGCCAGCTTATACGGCCTACCGCTTACCGGCAGCCTATGTCCGGGATTATTCTTATTTTTATTGGTCTGGTTTTTATGGGAAATACCTTGGATTGGTTTTATTTTAATCTGGGTGATTTGTGGCCTGTCTTCCTGATCCTTGCCGGACTTTCGATGCTGCGTAAACATTCCTGGAAAAAGAATAACGAAATTTCGGATCAGAATATGGTCAATCTTTCTATGTTTTTAGGCGGCGGCGAATACCGTTTTACCACAAAACATTTTAATGGCGGTAAAATTTCGGCCGTCATGGGTGGCGGAACCCTGGATTTATCCGAGACCGAAATGGAAACAAATGAAGTGATTGTTGATGTGTTTGCATTAATGGGTGGATTAGAAGTACGTATTCCAAAGCACTGGCATTTAAACGTGCAGGCAACGCCCATTCTCGGTGGAGTGGAGGATAAAACTTATACCGCCCATCAGGAAAACTATCAGCAGGATGCGCCCCCGAACGGCAAACGGCTAACCATAAAAGGAACCTTAATTATGGGTGGCTTAGAGGTGCGTAATTAATGCATCCGCTTTTATCTTCTCCAAGAAAATTTCTCGTGGCTTTTGCCGGCTGGTTAACGGTTATTGCCGGGTTTATCTTTTTTCAGTTTTCCATTACCGGCGGAGATTGGATACAATTCGTAGTTTTATCCGCTCCGCCGCTGATTATCCTGTTCTTTATCCTGCTGTCTAATTATTTTATCGCCAAAACCATTACCATCCGGGGACCGAATCTTTATCTTCCGATTATAAAACATATTGCCGCCGCCATTTTGATTACCGGCTTTTGGCTGCAATTGAGTATGATGTACAGCGAAGGCCTGGTTATCGTCACCAGTTCAGTTCATTGGCGGGAATTGTTTACGCAATCCACGGGCATCTATACCTTAACCTGCCTGCTGTTTTATATCATCGCGGCTCTGCTTCATTATCTTTACCTGGAATCGGAACGGCTGCACCAGACCGAGCAGGCTTTGTTGCAAAACCGTCTGACAACGGCAAAATCAGAATTAAACGCGTTACGGCTAAGTG
>JANTFQ010000315.1 GCA_024763405.1 Calditrichaceae bacterium | reverse complement strand
GCAAATCCGTGGTAGTCTTTTTAACTACTCACTCTATTAGTTCTGACACGAATTGTTTTACCCACACAAAACGACATAGAACCAAAATTTTAAAAACAAATCCCAAATCTTTAATTTCCAATTTGGTGTAATCATTTTTAGCTGTTCACCCGGCGCTTCCGGCCTTCGATTTCTCGTTTAAAAAAAATCCTTTTATCCTGTCTAAAACATTTCAGCGGGTATAAAAAAAGGCCCCTTCGACAAGCGCAGGGACCTGTTATGGTCAGACTCAGGGATTATTAATGACTTAAAATTCTTTTTCTTTTAGCCCTTTTAGCATATTATAACGCTTTTGAATAATCTTATGATGCCCGGATTCTTCTTTTGATAAATTGGTAAACAGAAGGGCCAGTTCCTCGTTTGTAGTGGACTCCGCCGCTTTTTGGTAGCGGTTCATAGCGGTGAATTCGCGTTTCATGGCGGCCGCTAAAATTTCTTCGGTATTCCAGCTTTCATCAAAAGCAGCGCTGCCGTGGGAACTGCGGGCGGCTTCGAACATTTCGGGATCGTCTACGGCAATATCCAAATCATAAAGTTCCGTTTCACGGATATTGAACAGCAGATTTTCGTGTTTGGTTTCTTCCTTGACAAGCTGTTCAAAGAAACGTTTTATCTCATCATTTCCTGCGGTATCCACACCGCGCTGATATAATTTTTGTGAATTTACTTCCCCCTGGATGGCAATATCCAGCAGCTCTTTTAACGTATTCATCCTATGCTCCTGTTTGCAAAATTAGTAAATTTTAAAAGTGAAATAGTTTAGCACGTATTTTGTTTTAGTGCAAGATAAATCCAAAACCAATGCGTCCGTAGTATTCTGTTTTTTCTTTTAGCAGACAACCGCCCTGCACATGAAGAAGGTAGTTTTTATAAATATTGTAGTCTAACTGAAAGGCCCGGTTCTGGAAATCTATATTGGAGCCGACTCCGATCCAGAGGTGGTTAAAAGGATTGCTAAAGATGTAGTTAATGCCGACGGTATATTCCGATAAACGAAAATAATCCCACAGCGAAACGGAAAGATAGATTTTTTCCATCCATCCCGCTTTTAGCGCTGCAGAAGGAATAACCCAATAGTCGCCCCCTTCGGAACAATACCAGTCTTTTACATTAATATAGGTCATTCCAAGAGAAAAGCCTGCCCATTTAAATGTCCGGTGAAAAAATCCCGACAGGCTGTACCCGATAGACGTTTCGGTTCTGTATGGCGGAATATACTCGCTGCCGCTACATTCACAGCATAGTTGCCCCTGCTCTCGTTTGAAAAATACATTTGCCCTGGCCTCCAGACCGGTCATCTCTTTTGCCGGCGCCCAACGCAGTAATACTTCACCGTAAGAAGTTTTATAAAAAGTGTCACGGGGGTTTGCATATCCGTAAAAAAGACTGAGCGCGTAGTCGGAAAAATCCATCGCTTTAAAAGAACGGGGATTCCAGATGCCGAGTTTTTTATTTTTAGCATAAAGAGCGGCGGCTCTCAATGCGGCGCGGTAAGTGGTGTCACGAGTGGAATCCACATACCAGCCGAAGCCTTTTTTAAGATAGATGGCATTGATATGAATTGTTTCCAGGGGGTAATGTTGAAAAATATACACGAGCGGATAGCCGTCGGAACCTATTTCGCCGCTGTATTCTACGGAAACGGGATGATTTAAATATTCTGCTTTTGCAAATTTTTTAATGAAACGGGCCAGATAGATATAATTAGAATCAATTGTGGAAACGGACGGTACTTTAACATTTGCCAGGCGCACCAGAGTGCCGTTATCCAATTCAAATAAATTGCTATCCCGGATGTGCACGATTTTGAAATCTGCCGCGGAAAGAAGTTGGGGAAGTAAAAAAGCCCAGATCAAATAATAGAAAAATTTCATCGAAACCTCAGGAGATTGAAATAATTTAGGGTTAGAATTTGAGAGATTCAAGTTTGAAATGAAGCCGGTGCATATCGTATTTAAAAAGTAAATATTGTATTCATTCTCAGATACCACTCGAATCATTATTCCCGTCGCTCATCTAATTTCCTAACGCGGCAGAACGGTGAAAAAATAAATGTTATTCGAGTGTTTTAGTATTTACAGGTGTTTTCGCGTCTTGCGAAAAGAAAGCAGAACCAAAGGCTCCGGCAGTTCAGACCGACCAGTGGCTGCCGATACTACGCTGTTAGAAAAGCCGTCTCCGGTTTCTGAAAAAAGGCTATCGGTAGTTTTTTTTATTAAAAACTCTCAATATTCGGGTTTTTTGCTCTATCTTTTTTTAAATGTTTTTTTTATGCGATAAATTATCGCAGGTCACATCGAATATTTGGCCATTTGTATTAAATTCCACAAAAATCTGCCGATAGATTTAATATTCGAATCCGGTCTTCCTTTAAGACCCATGATTTACTAATTCTTAAAAACTAAATATGGATGTTAAATATTTATTATTATGGAGAACAGATGAAACTTCCAATTCTACTTTCGTTCACTTTGCTTCTATTCACTTTTAATACTATTTCTGCCCGAAATATAAATAAGCGTCATACGGATTCGATTCAGAAAAAAATGCAGTTAAAACAGGCGGCCAGGCAGATGCATATTCTGTCTACAACACCCGATGAAAACGCTACCCTTCAGGGCCAATGGGCCAAAGGGCCTACCTTTGCCGTGGCTGCTACGGAGGGCGGGCATGTCTATTTTGGCGACGGCGCCGAATTGGTGAGTGCCACCATTAATTCCAACGGTGAAATCAGTGAGAAGGGCCGGCTGGTTTTACCTGCCGAATTGAATGATATCGAAATTTCATCTTCCGGCAAATACGCCTATGTGGCCGTGGGCAGCAAAGGCGTGGCCGTGGTGGATATTCAGACGAGTTCCGATCCCCAGCTTGTGCAGGTGCTTGCCCGCCCGGACGACGGCTTTTACGTCAAAGCTGTGGCCAAATCGGGCAGCCGTTTATTTATCGCCGGCGGATACGGTGGTTTGCAGGAAGCCTACATCTTTGATGTGGACAGCATTGTTTATGGCGGAAGATATACATATAACAACTGCAACATGGAAGATGTGGTGGCGCGCAACGATACGGTGTTTACGGCCAGCAGCGGTGTCGGCGTGGAAATGCTGCACTATGCCGGCGGATCGTTTAGCTTAATCCAGCAGGTCAATTATAACCAGTACACCACCGATTACCAGAACCAAACACCCGCGCCCTCGGGTTTGTATTTGCAAAATGATTCTCTGTTCATCGCCGATAGCTGGGTGGGTTTATTCTTTTTTATAAAAGAAGATGCGGCGCTTACCTTCAATGGCA
>JANTFQ010000314.1 GCA_024763405.1 Calditrichaceae bacterium | reverse complement strand
CGTTACCGGGAAAATTTGATGGAAATGCGTATGCATACCGATCGGGAGTTGGGTGAAGCGCTTGATTCGATTGCTGTTTTCAGAGAAGAACTGCGGGCCGGGCTGGGTGATCCTTTCGTTTACCCGGCGGATGAGTTTTTTATCCGTGCCGGCAGACCCCTACCGGATGCCGCTTTCTATGGCGCCTTTTATCAAATTGAAAATGGGGTGGGTGAATTCCGGGATATGATTGATACCTTTGAGGCTGATAAAAAATTATTAGCCGGAAGACTTGGGAAACCGGCTTCTATTACCTGGGTTACCGGGGAACTGGCGGCGCCGGTTTTGGATGCCCATATTGTGGAACCTGTACGCCGTCTGGGAAAACTACAAATCGATTTGATTCCCGTAAAGAATGAATTCTATGGCCCTTCTATTCAGGTTTCCGGCCTGTTAACCGGACAGGATATTTTTGAACAATTAAATGGGCGTCCTCTCGGTGATATGGTCTTTTTACCACCGCGGGTATTGAATGAAAATGGCTTATTTCTGGATGACTGGACGGTAGACGAATTGGAACAAAAATTAGGCGTTCCCTGTTATGTATACACAAATCCGTTACACGAATTACCTGATGTGATTGGTACAATATTATCATCGTAAGGAACGCATTTAATGCGTTCCGACAATTGATTACAGAATAAACCGTTGGGAATGCATTCAATGCGTTCCGACAATTGATTACAGAATAAACCGTTGGGAATGCATTCAATGCGTTCCGACAATTGATTACAGAATAAACCGTAGGGAATGCATTCAATGCATTCCGCAGAATATAAAAGAGAAAATATGAGCAAACCATTAGCAGCGATTGTCGGTCGGCCCAACGTGGGCAAATCGACCCTGTTTAACCGCTTGATTGGAAAACGAAAAGCAATCGTGGACGACGCACCAGGTATCACCCGTGATCGTAATTATGATACGGTTGCCTGGGCTGGTCAGCAGTTCGAATTAATCGATACCGGGGGTTATTTACCCGAAGCAAAACATCAGATCGATCTGGCCATTCGCGAGCAGGTGGAAATTGCCGTGGATGAAGCCGATGTCTTGCTTTTTGTTGTGGATTGTAAGACGGGTATCACCAATGAGGATGATTGGTTAGCGGGTTATCTGCGTAAATCAAAAAAAGATGTGGTGCTGGTGGTCAATAAAGTAGACGATCCCCGCGACGATATGGAAGTCGGGCAGTTTTATAAGTTAGGGCTGGGAAAACCGGTACCGGTTTCGGCCATGGCTGGAAGGCAGAGCGGGGATTTGCTGGATGTTGTGGTGGAGCATATTAAAAAATACGATATTCTGGAAGAGGATTCGGACCAAATCAAGCTGGCTGTAGTGGGTCGTGAGAATGTGGGAAAATCCTCTCTCGCAAATATGCTGCTGGAACAGTCCCGTTCCATTGTTTCCAGTATTCCCGGTACGACCCGCGATCCGGTGGATATGGAGCTAAACTATAAAAAGCGGAAATATATGCTGATTGATACGGCCGGATTAAAACGTAAGAGCCGCATTAAAGAGAATGTGTTGTTTTACAGTAATCTGCGCACCAAACGCAGTATCGAACGGGCGGATGTCGTCTTATTTATGGTCGACGCCGCCGAAGGTCTCAGCCGACAGGATGTAGGCATTTTAAATGACGCGGCCAGTCAGCGCAAAGGGATTGTGCTGGTGATAAATAAATGGGATCTGGTTACAAAAGACCACAAGACTATCGATACATATAAAAAAATATATACCGAAAAATTGGGCGTCCTGCGCTATATTCCCCAAATCTATATTTCGGTGCTCAACAAGCAGCGCCTTTATAAAATGCTGGATTTGGCCACCGATGTGTACGAAGAACGTAAAAAGCGGATTTCAACTTCCGATCTGAACGATTTCTTTTTACCGTTGATTCAGGAAAAGACGCCGCCGGCAGAAAAGGGAAAAGAGATAAAAATTAATTATATCACCCAGATACAGGCAGAACCACCGGTATTTGCTTTTTATTCAAACTATCCCGATTTAATTGTGGAAAGCTACCGCCGTTTTCTGGAAAACCGTCTGCGTAAACAGTATGGATTTAAAGGTGTTCCGGTGCTGCTTTCATTCCGGAAAAAATAGATTCGGTTACATAGCTGGCCTAAATAATCAAGACACGGCAGTTTACCACATTGCGGCTAATTAATAAGGCCTAATTCCCCCCTTAGAAAAGGGGGGTAGGGGGTTGTAAAATCGGTGTTCTTCAATAATTTAACATTGGAAAAAGCAACCCCTCCTAAAAAGTTGAGAAAGCAATTAACTAAACAAAGCGGACTATTAAACGAAATGACAAAAATAAAACCTGTTTTTCCATTCCTCTGGATTTTTTTTATTGTCGCTCACGTTTTTTCGGCGAATAGCCTGGAATCGGTGCAGCAGTATCTTGAAAACCGTTTGCATCCCGAGGAAACGGAAATAATTGAGCCTTGCGGCTTCCGGGCGCAGCTGGAACTGCAGCAGCATTTCGCTGAGCTTGATCCCCAAAAACAGGCCCTGGCCAAAACCCTGCTCTCCGAACCGGTGCGCTCCTTTTCGGTGGCCAGTCCTTCCGGCCATTTTATCCTGCACTACGATACCAGTGGCTTACACGCGGTTGATCCCACCGACCTGTCCGGGAACGGTATCCCCGATTACATCGATTCGGCCGCGGTTATTTTCGATCATGTCTGGCAGACGGAGATAGAACAGCTTGGTTTTAAAGCACCGCCGGACGCCAATGGGAATCCGGTTTCCGGTTATCCTATTTATTTTACGAATTTCAGCTACTATGGAATGACCTGGTTTGGAACAAGCCTTCCTCAGAACAGATATTCATCCTATATCGAAATACACCGTAATTTTGCCGGCAGCGGTTTTTATACCCACGGCCTGGAAGCGTTAAAAGTAACCGCGGCCCACGAATTTAATCATGCCATTCAACTGGGTTACCGCTTCGAGAATAACAATGATATCTTTTTTATGGAAATGACTTCTACCTGGCTGGAAGATTTTGTATATGAAGATGTAAACGATTATTTACAGTATTTGCCTTCCTTTTTCAGTACAATGACGGATCGCAAATTTAATGCGACCAACGGAGAGTATGCCAATTCACTTTACCTGCATATGATTGAAAAAGAATACGGTCCCAAAGCGGTGGTAAGGATTTGGGAGAATATTGTTACAAATCCGCCTGTAAAAGCTCTGGACCTGTATTTGAATGACGCGGGTTCCTCTTTTGCCATAAGTCAAAATAATTATGCTGTTTGGCTCTATTTTACAGGAGGACGCAGCGAGGGAGAT
>JANTFQ010000313.1 GCA_024763405.1 Calditrichaceae bacterium | reverse complement strand
TCTCCTTGCTGCTGTTTGGGACAGCTCAGGCGCAAAAAGGGAAACATCTGGGATCCAAATATCCTTTCCGGGCAGGCGACGGTATTCAGATAAATGTATTTCCGGATACCAGTTCCTTTTTAAACCATACGTTTGCTATTGACGGTGCTGGTGATGTGAGCTTCCCCATTATTGGCAAAATTAATGTATTGCGATTGACCAAAGATGATTTGGCAAAGCTGCTTAAAAGTACCTTTGCTCCTTATTTACGCTCGACCAGTATGGTTATCAATCCCGTAGTGCGTGTGAGTCTGCTCGGCGGATTCCAGCGACCGGGCCTGTATTATGTGGATTATAATGCCACTTTATGGGATGTGGTTCGTAAAACTGGCGGCACTGTTCATGAAGAGGGTATCGATAATATGGTTTGGGAACGGGATGGTGATGAACTTTCCGATGAGTTGGCGCCATTGTTTGAAAAGGGAATATCTCTCAAGAATATGGGCTTTCATTCAGGCGATCAGTTGTGGACCCCTACGGAAAACCGCCGTTTTTTGCAAATTGTACTGCAGGATATCATGCCGGTAGTTACCTTTGCCACCACTCTGGTGATGACCTATTATACCTATCAGTTGAATATTCTAAATGCGCAAAATCAGGCGAGACGATACTAAGGGAAATTATAAATTATAAATTTTAAATTTTGAATGTAAAAGGAATTTAATTTTGGAAACAGTAAAAAAACAAGTACGAGATTACATAGTTGAAAACTTCTTGTTTGGCGATACGGATGTAGAGTTTGGCGATACGGATTCGTTTATGGAACAGGGGATAATCGATTCTACAGGCATTCTTGAATTGATTCTTTTTTTGGAAGAAACGTTTGGAATTAAAATAGAAGATGACGAACTTGTACCGGAAAATTTAGATTCTTTGGAAAATATTGCCCGCTTTGTGGGAGAGAAGAAGGATAATTAAAAGCGCTTAAATATCACTGCGAAGGCGTCGGTGTTGGGATGGATCAGGACAACCCCCTATGTCCCCTCTCCTGGAAAAAGAGAGGGGGATTCGATGACTGGCAAAATACATTATTCTTACACAGGGGGTGAGTTGACTGGCTGGAATAATAGCTTTACCTGGCCTGACCTTGAGCTGATTGGGAATCCAGAAAAACAATATGTTATGGTTCCCCTGCTTGAACTGAAGATTAATGGTTGAATACTAAATATAAAGTTAGGTTATAAAGAAATGAATCAAATAAAAAAGCAGCAAAGTATTGATTTTACCCATTACACGAGGCTTTTGTTAGAAAAGAAATGGTGGATTATTCTCATTGTTGTCCTTTTCAGCGCGGCCTGGTTTATGTATATACCCAAATTAATGGTAGCTTCCAAAAAATATGAATTTACAGCAACCATTCGTTTTGATGACCCGCGGGTACGCACTCAGGTGGGTAATTTTGATGAACGCAGTACGCAACTGGAAACGGAAAGCCGTACCAAGCTGATATTAACAACCCCCTTTTTAACGCAGGTGATTGATTCTTTAAAACTGAATATCCTGTCATCCACTCCCGGAGTAAGCCGCGCGGATATTTTTGCCCATATTGATCTTAAAGATAATCCTAAATACGGTTCCTATCTCCTGCAGCGCGAAAACAGCAAACTGGAATTGCGTTACACCAATAAAAAGGAGGGGAAAAAGCGATTTTTGCTGTTAAGCAAACCTCTTAAAAAAGATTCATTGGTGCATTTTGAGGTAAACGGTATTCAGGTTGATGTATTTGCTAATATTTTTAAAGACAGAGATAAAATAGAATTTAGTTGTATTCCTGATCGTTTTTTGGTGGAGGGATTAAGAGAAAAATTAAAGCTGCGTTTAAATCGACGGCAGACTTTATTTATTATATCCTATGAATTCAATGACCCTTATCTTGGCCCGCAGATTGTTAATGTGATTGCCGATCTCTTCTTAAAAAAATCATTAGAATCCAAACGATTCCGAACGCGCAGTCTATTACAGTCCCTGACCGAACAACTAAAAACCAGCAAGGATGAGTTAGAAAAAGCGGATAATGCTCTTCGGCGTTTTAGAGAACGAAATCCTCATATTTATCTGACTGGAAATTTAGCATCGTATAATCAGCAAATGGCTTCCGAGGCGATGGAACAGGATCAGATCAAAAAAAATCTGGATCGGCTTGAGGGGCTTCAAAAAGAAGTACAATCAGTTCGGAAAATGAATGAAATGGATTTGGTGTACCAGGAAATGCTGAGTTTTTTGCAGGAACAGCGTATTCCCGGAATAACAGCTTTGAGTCAGCAGTACCAAAATGCCTTGTCTCAAAAAGAAACATTGGTGGCTCAAAATTATGCTACAGACAATCCACGCATGATAGAAGTGAATAAGGCTTTACGCGGATTACAGAGAAAAATAAAAGAACGGGCTTTGGAATATCAAAAGGAACAAAACACCCGTTATCAAAAACTGACCCAAAATATTGATATATCCGAACAACGGATGCGACAAAGTCCGCGCAAAGAAATTCAATTAGCCCGCTTGCAGCGTAACCGTGAAGCTAAGGCTCAGATTTATTCCAACTTACTTGTGCGTTACAGTGAAGTTAAAGTGGCCGATGTTTCCATTACGCCCGATGCGGAATTATTGCAACAAGCGGAAGTGCCGGTTATTCTGCCGGATATAAAAGAAAAATTAAAAAAATTAATGGTTTATTTGTTCGGTCCTATCCTGGGTTTGCTGCTTGGCGGTGGATTGTTTGTTGGGATCGATTTTTTGCATCACCGGGCGCGATCCGAAAAAGATATGGAAAATATTCTAAAGGTACCGGTGTTATCTACAATTCCTTTAATTGCTATGCCCAAAGAAGCGCCTGAGGATTTTAATTCGGGCCGCCGCATGGAACCCAAACTGGTTACCATTGATTTTACACCCTCTCCGGCCTCGGAAGCCTTTCGCAAATTACGAACCCGTCTGGTATTGGATGAAAAAAAGGATGAACCCTTAACCCTTATCTTTACCAGTCTCATGCCAAATGAAGGGAAATCGCTGGTTATTGCAAATATGGCCATCACCTTTGCTCAATTAAAAAAGACAACTTTATTGATTGACGGTGATATACGCAGAGGCGTTCTACATAATAGCTTTGCCATTGATAAAAAGCCCGGACTTAGCGATATTTTAGCTAAAACAGATGCCTTAACTGTGGAAGCCGTAACCGATTCAATCCATAAAACAACCATACCCAATCTCCATCTAATGCCGGCAGGCAGGGAAATACCCAATCCCACGGAACTGATCATGAGCCCGCGTATGGAAGAATTATTTAAACAACTACAGAGCCG
>JANTFQ010000312.1 GCA_024763405.1 Calditrichaceae bacterium | reverse complement strand
GTTAGAATAATGGGTCTCTTTGTGTCTTTGACCTGCTTAACAAATGTGGCCGCATTTGCCCTAAATTCAGACAGCGGTTTTATATCGTCTTCAAAATTTATCTGTCGCATAACAGAGACCCTTTAGTATTTTATAACGTACGTTTTAAGATACAAAATAGACGCCGGAGCCGCAAAAATATGTTTCCTTTGGAAAGGATTAAATAGAAATATTCGTTATTATTGTTCTTCAATCAAATGTCATATTTTTATTTACGATTGTAGAACAACGAACCCGGATTGCAGATGTACGGTCATCGTGCCGCGGAAGCAGTGGCTTTGCCAGAAGGGACCTGTTGCGGAAGCTAAGAGTCTGAACGCTTCTAATCTTTGAAAGCTTAGAAGCGGTAAACGGTTTCAGCGGATCACCGTGCCGATGCGCCCGAAGCGGATTTTCTTAAAAAACTGACTCCAGGGGACGCGGGATTCCCAGGAAAAATAGATGATCAATCCCTGACCGACGATTTCGCTGTGATCCACAAATCCCCAGATGCGGCTGTCCGCGCTGTTATCGCGGTTATCGCCCATCATCCAGTATTTTCTATCCGGCAGGGTAATGGGGCCGTAATTGTCCCGGCTGCCCAGGCCGCGAAAAGTGGGAAAGGCGTAGTGCCCTTCGTTCCGTTTCCAGATACGGGGATCGATGTATTGCGAAAAGGGAGGCTGCGGAAATTTCTTACCATTGAGATAGACGATCTTATCTCTTACCTCCACGGTACTGCCGGGAATACCGATACAGCGTTTGATATAATCCATACTATGATCTTTAGGATAGCGGAAAATAACCACATCGTAAGGCTGCGGTTCGCGAATGGCCGGAAAGCGGTACCAGGGTACGTCAAACCCAACTTTGGTATAAGGGATGCCGATCCAGTCCGGTGTGCGCATTCCGTAATTAAATTTATTGACCAGCAGAAAATCACCCACAAGCAGGGTGCTTTCCATTGAAGGGGTTGGGATTGTATAGGCCTGAATAAGAAGCTGCCGGATGACCAAAGCGGCAATCAGTGCACCGAACAGGCCTTCGGTAAAACCTTTAAAACGACTTTTAGATTTAGCGTTTGCTGTACTCAATTTCTTCTCCTAATTAGTGTCTGTCTTTAAAGTAGTCTAAAACCTCACCCCCCGAAGTATCGGGGCATGCCTTCCTCTCCTGAAAGGAGAGGAAAAAAAAGTTCCCCTTCTCCTTGTAGGAGAAGGGGCTAGGGGATGAGGTACTTTTAACGACAGAAAGAAGCATAAAAATTCTCATTATTTTCTGACTTTATGGAGAGGCCCTAATTATGACCCGTCTCCGTCCATCGAAAGGACGGCGAGGAAGGCTTCCTGCGGGATTTGTACGCTGCCCACCTGCTTCATACGTTTCTTCCCGGCTTTTTGTTTCTCTAACAATTTACGTTTACGGCTGATGTCGCCCCCGTAGCATTTTGCGGTCACATTTTTACGCAGCGCTTTCACCGTCTGCCGGGCGATAATCTTCGTGCCGATGGCCGCCTGAATAGCAACTTCGAACATTTGGCGGGGGATCAGTTTCTTTAACTGCTTGCAGAGACGGAATCCCATATCGTAGGACTTGTCCACGTGTACGATGGTAGACAGCGCGTCCAGCGGTTCGCCGTTGAGCAGGATGTCCAGTTTAACCAACTTGCTTTCCATATACGCATCTAATTCATAATCAAAAGAAGCATAGCCGCGGGTAACGGATTTCAGGCGGTCGTAAAAATCAAAAATGACTTCCGAAAGGGGAAATAAAAACTGCACATTGGCCCGGCTGGGATCAATGAATTCGGTGGTTTTAAAAATACCCCGTTTCTCCTGACTCAGCTTCATAATGGCGCCGATGTAGTCCGGAGGTGTAATAATTTGAGAACTAATATAAGGTTCTTCGATGGAAACAATGCGGCCCGGGTCGGGCATATCGGATGGATTATCAATTTCCACGGTCTCGCCGTTGGTGAGATTAACCCGGAAAATAACGTTGGGCACAGTGTTGATAATGGACAGTCCGTATTCACGCTCTAAACGTTCGTGCACAATTTCCATATGCAGCAAACCGAGGAATCCACAACGGAAGCCAAAACCCAGCGCCTTGGATGTTTCCGGTTCATAGGTAATGGCGGAATCGTTTAAGGTGAGTTTGTTTAAGGCGTCACGCAGTCCTTCGAATTCTTCGGTGATAACGGGATAGATACCAGAAAAAACCATTGGTTTTACATCCTGGTAGCCGGGCAGCGGTTCGTCCGAGCCGTCTTTTACGTGGGTTACGGTATCACCAACCCGGGTATCCTGCACATTTTTTGCCCCGGAAATCAGGTAGCCCACTTCGCCGGCTTTCAGCTCCGGCGCAGGTACTTTGCTCATTTTCAGATAGCCGGTCTCTTCGGCCTGGAAAATCAGCCCCGTATTCATAAAACGGATTTTATCGTTCTTTTTTATGCTGCCGTTAAAAACACGCACATAGCTGATGGCGCCGCGATAACTGTCGAAAACGGAATCAAAAATAAGCGCCTGCAGCTTTCCATCCGGATCGCCTGAAGGCGGGGGAATCAAGTGAATAATAGCTTCCAGAATTTCATCAATCCCTTCACCGCTCTTGGCGCTGGCTAAAATAATATCGCTTTCGGGACAGCCGATTAATTCAATAATCTGATGTTTAACAACGTCAATCTGCGCGCTGGGTAGATCGATTTTATTGATGACCGGAATGATGTGCAAGTCACTTTCAATGGCGAGATAGAGGTTGCTGATGGTCTGTGCTTCAATGCCCTGGGCGGCGTCCACCACAAGAAGAGCGCCTTCCGCTGCGGCCAGACTACGCGAAACTTCATAGCTGAAATCCACGTGTCCCGGCGTGTCGACAAGATTGTAAATATATTCCTGTCCGTCTTCCGCTTTATAATTCATACGGATGGCGTGCGATTTTATGGTGATCCCGCGTTCGCGTTCCAAATCCATATCATCCAGAACCTGGGCTTTTAAATCGCGTTCCGAAATGGTGTGTGTGCGCTCCAGAAGCCGGTCGGCCAGGGTGGATTTACCGTGATCGATATGGGCGATAATACAAAAATTACGGATATATTTTTGATCCATTTGTCCTTCTGTTCTGAATTTTTAAAGAACCCTAAAGGTACGGGAAAGGGCTGTTAAAAGCAATATGGCCATAGGGGGAGAAAAGCGTAAAACTCAAAACACAATATCCAAATAGTAAATAAATTACAAAATACAATTTTCAAAAAACAAATTTGTCATTGCGAGTCCATTTTTTGGGACGAAGCAATTCCTCTGCCCCGCGCCCGTCATTGCGAGGAGCGCAG
>JANTFQ010000311.1 GCA_024763405.1 Calditrichaceae bacterium | reverse complement strand
TGGTATCTGCGATACACCATCGATGAAATGTTTTTTGATTTTGATTATTCCAAGAAGAACAGCAGCAATTGGGAGACTCTGTTCAACCGTTCGGAGCAATACAAGGAATCGTTTCGCTACAACATCCCGTTTAGTAAAAGTAATTATGTGCAGCCCTTTTCTGTTTTTAAAAATTTCCCGGTTCTTAAAAAAATCAGCGATCAAAAGCTGTACTATTCACCCCAAAGCATAAAAATGTCGCTAAATGTTTTTGATTCGGAAGCGGAAAAACTTCTGCGCCGGGAAGGCAGTGAAAAGACGCGTATTGTTAACACCGGAACAACACGCTCGATTAGTACCGGTTATACGTTGTTTCCCAGTATGAAATTTTCCTATGGTCGTACACATAAAACAGATGCCGACTTTGTTGGGTTGAAACATGAAGATATTCTGAAAGAAATTATCACCAAAGCAAATTTCGGCAAGGAAACCGATATTGCACAATCCTTTAAAGGCGATTTTAATCCAAGGGTGACCGATTGGTTTACACCGACCTTTTCGTATAGCAACAATTTTTCATATAATCTCACCAATGGTTATAAATACCGGCAATCCTCCAATAAAACAACAAAGCGCGTAGGCCTGACTCTTAGCCCAGGCAAGTTACTGAAGAGCATTTACAGCCCGAAGGGAACAAAGAAAAAATCCAGAGGAAGAGGATCGCGCCGTAGGGGCAATAAAAAAACAGATCAGAAAAAAACCGAGACCAAAAAAAGCAATGGTTTTTCACTGACCACACCGCTCATGTGGATTTATGATGTTTTCGCCGGATGGAGCAGCGTTAAAACAAGTATCACAAAAAATGAAAGCAACCGCCAGCAATATCTTAATTCCCTGCCGGAATGGAAATACCAGTTCGGTTTTACCAAAGACCCCGGGGTGGGGCAGGATGTCGAATTGGCGGAAAGAGAAAATATCCTGTTGGTCGGTCCTTCGAACCAGGAATCCTATTCGGTGCGCACTTCCACCAGCCTGAGCCTGACTTCGTATATCAAAACAACATTGTCACACGATTATTCCACTCAGGAATCGGAAGCCAATTACGGGCAGACCCGAAGCGGCAGCCGCAGTAGTTCCTATTTTTCTTTGAGCAGCGATCCCTTGTCCGAAATTAAGGGAATCTCCGGATTAAATGCGTTTGTTCCCGATTGGACAGTGTCGGTAAATAAAATTGAGAAGCTCTTTTTCTTTCCTTCCTTTGCCAAATCCATTACTCTGGAACACAGTCATTCCAGTAAATATTCGGAACGCCTGACACTAAATCCGGTGGATAAAAAATATGAGGCAGCTTCTTCTACATTCAGCAATAACTGGCAGCCGCTTATCGGGGTAAATATCCGTACAAAATGGGGGGTGGATGCGAAAGTCCGTATGACGAACTCAACCAGTTTCTCTGCGGCACGTGCTGCTGGCTCTACGAAAAGTGAAACCGAACAGGTTACGTTTAGTATGACCTATAAAAAATCCACGGGTTTTAAAATCCCCATTCCCGTCTGGCCCTTTAAAGGAAAAACGTTTAAAAATGAAATTAATTTTAATCTGACCTTCGATACCTCCAATAACAGAACCTATCAAAGGCAGTTTGGACAAGACAAATTTCAGGAACGGCAAAATAATAAAACCTGGAAACTGCGGCCTTCTGCGACGTACCGTTTCAGCTCCAGGGTTCAGGGAAGTATGTTTTACGAACGCGGATTTACCGAAAATAAAGTTTCGGGTAAGTACACTTACAATGAATTCGGCATCACCGTTAATATTGCCATTCATGATTAAAGATTTCGGCTAATACGGAAAACAATTAAAACGATTATCTAAAATTATTGTGTTATGCGGTCGAAGTTTCTATTTTCAGACTTGTTTGTCAGGAGAAAAAAGTGCGTTCACTAATAGCAATAGCAATAATATTCATATTTTTCGCCCAAAAACCGGCGGCGGCTCAATTTGATGCGAACCGCTCTTTTTCCTATCTCAAACAACAGGTTGCTTTCGGTACGCGTGAGCCGGGGAGTAAGGGGCACCAGCTTTGCCTGGATTTTCTGGATTCGGAACTGCGCCAGCTGGCGGACAGCGTTCGTCTGCAGCCTTTTGAATTTCAGGATCTACGCAATCAGAAACACTTTACACTAACCAATGTCATTGCGTCATTTAATCCGCTGGCAAAAAAACGCATCTTCTTCGCAGCGCACTGGGATACCCGGCCGCGGGCGGATTATGATATTAAAGAAAACCGCAATAAACCAATCCCCGGCGCCAATGACGGCGCCAGCGGTGTGGCGGTATTATTGGAAATGGCCCGGCAGCTAAAAGAGACACCGGTGGAAATTGGTGTGGATTTAATTTTCTTTGACGGGGAAGATTATGGCGAAGAAGGGCATCTTGAGGATTATTTTCTGGGTTCCCGTTATTTTGCCAAACATGCTTCCGATTATCATCCCGAATATGGTGTTTTGCTGGATATGATTGGTGACGCAAATTTGAATATTCCCAAAGAAGGGTATTCGCATCAATATTTACCGCAAATAGTGGAAAAGGTCTGGCGGACGGCGCGGGATTTGGGTTATACAGAATTTGAAGATCGTACCGGGCTTCAGATTAGCGACGATCATCTGGTGCTGCTCGAGCATGGAATCCCCTGTATTGATGTGATCGATTTTGAGTACCCGGATCGTTCGCACCGCTACTGGCATACTTTAAAAGATACGCCGGATAAATGCAGCCCGCAGAGCCTCGAAGTGGTGGGTCGTGTAATGATGGAATTAATATATTCTGAATAAGAGAGACAGGCGTTTTATGCCCCAAAAATGGATTGAAATAAAAGTTACCATGCCCCTGGAATATTTGGAAACCATTTCTTCTTATTTGTTTGCGCTCGGCAGCAGCGGGTTAACAGAAGGGAAAGAAGATTTTACGGTCTATTTCCCGCAGGAGAACTGGATTTCGGATAGTTTTGTCCTGCTGCGTTCGTTTTGTGAAACACTGTATCCTGATGTGCAGTTCAGCCTTTCGGAAGTGGAAGCCGAGAATTGGAATGAGAACTGGAAGAAAAACTTTCATCCTTTTCATATAGCGGAAAACTGTGTTATTGTACCGGACTGGGAAAAAGAGTATGACGCTGCCGGGGCGCATAAAATTATTATCAGTCCGAAAATGGCGTTCGGCACCGGTCACCACGAAACAACCAAATTAATTTTATTACTGCTTCCGGATTTTATCAGCAAAAGAGAAAAAGTGCTGGATGCCGGAACAGGCAGCGCTATTCTTTCTATCTACGCCGCTCAGTTGGGCGCGGGGCAGATAACCGCGTTCGACACGGA
>JANTFQ010000310.1 GCA_024763405.1 Calditrichaceae bacterium | reverse complement strand
ATCTGGGTCCCGCCAAGTTCCAGTGTTTCTTCTATTTTAGTGGTGATTTCATCTTTGGATAAGATATAACCATCCTCAGAACCGAGGTCCGCATAAAAGGCGCAAAAATCACATTTGGCCACACAAAAATTTGTATAATTTATATTACGATCGATAATATAGGTAACCATCTGTTCCGGATGTTTCCGCAGGCGGACAAAATTAGCCAGGCTGCCGAGCTCCAGCAAATCTGCTTTTTCGAAAAGATGTAATCCCTCCTCAAAAGAGAGTCGTTTGTTATTTATTACTTTATCGTGTATTTCAGCAAGATTAAGCGCCATAAAAATTCAACTCCGGAATAAATTCGATAAGTCCATAGTAAAAAGCATAACGGTAAAACTCCAGAAGGCCTTCCTGCTCTTCTTCTGAAAAACGAAAGGAGATATTCTGGTTCAGGTAATCAGCATAAAACGCTGCATCAAAAGGTTGATTTTTAGCAAACGCCTCACTAATGGCGTCAATATTCTCCGCACCTAATCGGTATGATTCCTGTACGGCTTTGATATCCGCTTCGTCAATTCCCGATTTTGTTCCCGCCCAGAAGGCAAACACAAAAGGCAGCCCGGTCATATCATTCCATTCTGCGGCCAGATCCAGTTTATTGGGATAATCTACCTGGTAGTGCAGCGCTTTATCCCCGATGATTAACGCGGCGTCTGCTTCCTGAAGCATTGTTTCCAGATCCGGAGCCATTTGTTTATACGCCGGAGAAAGCTCATATTTTTCCTGCATTAGTATTTTTACCAGCGTCGCCGAGGTTCTGGAACTTGTATCTAAAGCAATGGTTTCTATTTTTCTCAAATCCTTTTTAAAAAATAATTCGACACTCTTCACATAATCGCGGGAAGCAATGCTTAAATCAGGAATAATATTTAACTTCCCTTTAGCGCGGGCATATTCGATGGAAGGAATGATGCCAAGGTCCACTTCCCCGTCCAGTAAACGCCGGGCGCACACGGAGGGAACGTCTTTTTGAAGGGCAAAGGAATGAGTAACCAGCTGTTTTTCCAGCCCGTAAACCAGGGGCTTGGTGTTAAGATAACTCACCAGGCTTAGTTTTTTCTGCTGCAGGGCAGCATCGGTATTTCTATTTTGGCTGGATGAACCGAATAAACTATTTATATCCATCAGACAACTCTCAATTAAAAAATTTGAATCGATCCATTTCGGATCGCTACTGCTCTTTCACTTCATTATAAAGCGCATCCCGCTCAATGGCTTCTAATCCGCATTCGGTAATGAGGGCACGCATCTGGTTTTTGGTCATCATCTGGGCAGAATCCGAACCGGCCATATGGTAAATGCGTTCTTCCACAACCGAACCGTCAATATCATCCGCCCCAAAGGACAGGGCAATTTGCGCTGTCTTGGTACCCATCATGACCCAATAGGCTTTAATATGATCAAAATTATCCAGCATTAACCGGCTGATGGCAATATTCTTTAAATCATCAAAACCGGTTGCCCGCGGAAGTTTATGCATTTTCGTGTTTTCCGGATGAAAGGCAAGCGGGATAAAGGTTAAAAAACCGCTGCTTACATCCTGCGCTTCACGGAGAAGTACCAGGTGTTCCACCCGTTCTTCCAGCTTTTCGATATGTCCGTATAGCATAGTTGCATTCGTACGAACACCTTTGCTATGAGCAATGTGGTGGATTTTAATCCAATCCTGTGAACTTAGTTTATCCATAAACAATTTACGCTTAACCCGTTCACTAAAAATTTCGGCGCCGCCGCCGGGCATGGCCTGTAAACCTACCGCGATCAAATCATCCAGGACAGCATCCCAGGGTTTACCACTGCGCTCGGATAAATAGGCAATCTCAACAGCCGTATAGGCTTTAATATTTACTTCAGGGCGAATCTCACGCACGGTTCGCAACACATCAAGGTAATATTCGTACGGTAATTTATCATCCAATCCACCGACAATATGTATTTCTTTAATACCTTCTCCGAGACGTTCCTTTACTTTTTTTCGGATGGTATCTAAGGACATACGGTAGGCGCCGTCTTCGCCGTCTTTTCTGTAATAAGCACAAAAGAGACAACTGTTACGGCAAATATTGGTGGGATTAATATGCTGATTCATCGCAAAATAGGTACGATTCCCATTTTTCCGTTTGCGTACCATGTCCGCCATTTTACCAATGGAGAGCAAATCGTTCGAATTATATAAAATAAGCCCGTCTTCATAAGACAGGCGTTCATTATTTTCTACTTTTTTATAGATTGGTTGCAAATCTGAAGAAATCATAAAATTTCGCTTCCGGTACCATTGAAATATTTTAGTTTATTAGAATCATAACTATTATAAAATGTTCTGTATTCCCAAATAATTTTTTAGGACAGCCTAAAATTTAACAGCCTCAAATAAGGATTGCAAATCTTTGTACTGGAATTTATGGCAGGATATTTTAAACCGTTTGTGTAAAAATTTTGCGGATTTTATGCAGCAAGGCGGTTGGTTTAAAGGGTTTGGAAATAAACTCTGTGCTGCCGTCTAATACCCCGTGGTGCACGATGGCATCTTCGGTGTAACCGGACATATAAAGAATAAAAATTTCCGGATGAATTTTGAGTATCTCTTCGGCCAGTTTTCGGCCGTTCATCTTCGGCATTACCACATCGGTTAGCAACAAATCAATCCGGTTATTATACGTTATCGAAATGGAAAGCGCGGCTTCCCCATCTTCGGCTTTCAATACTGTATAGCCGTTTTCTTCCAGCATTTCAACGGTTAAAGTACGCAGCGCATCTTCATCCTCTACGACCAGAATGGTTTCACTTCCCCGCATGTCAACCGAAGCGGTATGCGTATCAAAGTCATTTTCTATGCTTTCTGAAGAGCGGGGAAACAGCATGTTAAATGTGGTCCCTTTGCCAATTTCGCTTTCAACCCAAATCGTCCCACCGCTCTGTTTAATAATTCCATATACGGTAGAAAGTCCTAACCCGGTTCCTTTCCCCTTTTCTTTTGTAGTGAAAAACGGCTCAAAAACCTGTGATCGAAGTTTTTCATCCATTCCGGTTCCCGTATCCGAAATACTCAGTTTTATATAGGCCCCCGGTGCAGCGTCATAGATACCCGATTCATCTGTTTCATCCAATTGTACATTTTCCGTATAAATTAATAAGGTTCCGCCATCGGGCATTGCATCCCGGGCATTTATACACAGATTCATTATGACCTGTTCCAACTGGCTGGGATCGGCATTCAGATTTCCCGGTTCGCTGCTTAATATGGTTTGCAATTCAATGTGCTCGCCAATCAGACGCTGCAGCATCTTTTCCATATCGGTGATCATCTGGTTTAAACTGATAATTTTGGGCTGAATAAT
>JANTFQ010000309.1 GCA_024763405.1 Calditrichaceae bacterium | reverse complement strand
CACCATCAGAATAGGTCGCTCCGCCCACGTGGTCAAAATGCAGATGGGTAACAATCACATCGGTTATCTCTTCCGGACGGATACCCTTTTTGGCCAGGCCTTCAACCAATTCGTAATTACTGTGATCCACGTTGTAAATCTTCGTGAGTTTTTCATTCATCTTCTGGCCAACGCCCGTGTCCACCAAAATGGTTTTATCGGCGCTTTTAATGACCATCGTGCGCAGGGCCAGCTGAATGCGGTTAAGATCATCTGCCGGATTGGTTTTATTCCACAGGACTTTGGGAATCACGCCAAACATCGCACCGCCGTCTAACCAGGCGTAACCGCTTTCTACCGTAAATATTTCGTATGGTCCAATTTTCATAGTTGTCTTCTTTCAATAATTAAAAAATAAATGGACTAATTCCCCCAAAGAACAGACTGTTGCAAAAAGATTTTTTTACCACTGAGGACACAGATTTCACAGAGAAATATCATTAATAAAACAAATACTTAATTCTCTGTAGTTTTATTCTCCTTCCTGTACTCCATGGTAAAATAAAAACCTGCAACACCCTTAAAAAGGGGACATTTTTGCCCCGGTTTAGTTTCTACGAACCCGAACATATTTTAACTTAATTTGAGCGATTATTCGGTTAAAGAATGAGTGAACCAACCAGATACCCCCGTCGAAAGCCGGGCAGGCTTCCCCCGCGGTATGACACTTCAAGCCAGTAGAGTACTTTTTCATTCCGATAAATCCGACAGCAGGAGGATGAAGAGGAATCCTCAGTGTGAGAGTGTAATCGCACCAGATAGGATTTCTCGCTTGTCCTTCCGGAACAGTGCTCGAAAAGACAACCAGCTTTCACTTAAAAACCATCCCCTAAAACGCCTCTTCCTCCCATATAATTTTTGGGAAAGCCGGTGTTTCAAAATGTGTTATTTCTCCGGCTGTTTTTTGCCTGGCTGCCTGATAAAACGGTTCCGTCTTATTTAACAGCTCTTTTAAATGAACGCCGTGGTACTTAGGTAAAAATTGCCCCAGCCTGGTTTTGGCTTTGGACAGCTGGCTCAGCGCGCCCTTATAATTTTCATTTTCAAAATGATAAAGTCCCACCGCGATATGCAATAATCCCTGGTAAAATGGTTTTTCCGCTGCCGGTACATCCATCCAGATTTCTTCCAGCGTGTCATGGCAGTCAAAAAAAAATTCGGCATTAAATTGTGATACTGCCGCTGCAAATCTTTTTTGCATTCCGCCTATACCTGTTATTGCATCTTCTCAACCAGAGCAGACAGTATGTGGACCTGCTCATCACTCAATTTATGAAACGGCGGCATTTCCCCCCGACCGGAACGAATAATAGAGGCTATCTCCTCGTGCGAAAGAGAATTTCCCTGAAGAGACGGGTTTCTCCCTTTTCCTTCACCAAAACTACCATGGCAGCGGGCGCAGTTATCGGAAAACAAACCGATGGCTGCATCGGCCTGATGCGATACAGTTTGTTCTTGCTGAGTCTTTGCCGGCACATTTTGAAAGGGATCTGTTTTTAATTGAAAAATAACCACCAGCACCAGAGTAAGCGCCATCAGGCTTATAAAAAATATAATTGGTTTGGAATTCATATGCCCCCTGCCTCCTAAATATTTCTGTATAATAAAATTTTACATTCCAAAAAGGCAGAATCTACAAAAATGCCAATTAAGACGCCACTAATTACATTATAAAAAAAGATACTGTTTACATTTTACAACCACTAAACCACAAACAAACTCCAAATCCAAATAACGAAACTCTCACCATCTCGGTAATTAATTGTTTTCGATTTAAGTAGTTGTCTTTTTGAGATTTGTTTGTTATTTGTGTTGTGGTTTTTATCCTTAATTTTTCTTTAGCATCTTTTCATTTTCGATTTGCCTAAAAATATCGTGTAAAAATTCCACATAGAGTTCTTCTTTTTTACGCTGCTCCGGATGAAAGGGATAGACGAATATCATTAAGGTTTGCACCCATTTTATCAGAGACGCTTTCCGCGTGTAACTTTTTAATAACGTCCCCTTTGAATTGTATAAGTCTGCCTCAATTGCGTACGACCAACTGTAAGGAACAGGTATTAGTGTGAGGCTTATACTGGAAAGGATCGTTCCCAGTATGTGTTTGGCAAATGATTTCTCTCTCATAAATTTAATTTTTAATATATAATCGTGTTTTTTTATTAAGCTGTCTTTTTGAGCTCTTCTTTCGGGTTTATTAACATCCGAAGCGTATTCTGTAAAAGTAGAATATTTTTTAATATTGCTGAACTCATTAAGAGCATCCACTAAAAAATCATCAAATCCACGGATACGCTGCCTTTCGTTGTCCAGCTTAGGAATGGCGTCCCAGCCCTTTGTTTGCCGGTAATGGCTAAAAATAAGCAGTAAGCTTGCCTGGTCGGCCCGATAATTTTTTTCAGATGGTTTTGCATACTTGCCAATCATATCGGATTTAAAGGTTGCGCATCCGGTTGTCATTAGCACAAATAAAGCCAATACAATTAGAAGCGTTATTTTTTTCATTTTAATTACTCCTTTTTTTATTGGTAGTGTCAAAAATTTCTAGTAAAAACACCAAACAACTTGTTAATTATCTTTTAGTTATTCGCTTTTATATGCTTCTCCCCTTCTTGACTGACTTGAGCGGAGCCCCCCAAACAGCTCAAGATCAAGTCAGCAAGAGGTAAGGGTTCTTTCTCCAGTAGATCCCCCCTGCCTTTCCCAACGGGACACCTTCGGCGCGGCATCCCCCCTTATCAAGGGGGGAACGAGGGGGGTATTCTTTGCAGCCTTTGCTTGAGATAATTATTTTTTTATTTTTTTCATAAAACTTTTGACACTACCCTTTTATTAACCTGAACACGGATAACACAGATATCCGGATTTACACAGAAAAAATCCTGCTTTAGTAGTGAAATTATTTAGCCTTTTTTTATCCTCTAAAAATACAATAAAGATATTCAGGCCAAATTTGTCATTTTGTTGTAAACAATCTGTCAAAAATGAATTTGCGGTTAAAAAAGAGGGATTATCAAGTAAATAAAAAAAATCCCGGCAAATTGAATTGTCGGGATTTTATCTGTGGATCAACCAAATTTGACTATGACTGATTCTGGGAGCGGATGACGTTCAACGCCGAACCCGCCTTAAACCAATCTATCTGATTTTCATTGTAGGTGTGATTTGTTTTGATTTCATCCGTGCTGCCATCACTGTGTGTAACCCGCAGCGTCAACTGTTTACCCGGCGCAAAATCGACCAAATCGGTAAACTCAAAAGTATCGTCTTCCTGAATTTTATCATAGTCCGCCGGGTTGGCAAAGGTCAGCCCCAGCATACCTTGTTTTTTCAGGTTGGTTTC
>JANTFQ010000308.1 GCA_024763405.1 Calditrichaceae bacterium | reverse complement strand
GTAATTGGTAATTGGTAATTGGTAATTGGTAATTGGTAATTGGTAATTGGTAATTGGTAATTGGTAATTGGTAATTGGTAATTGGTAATTGGTAATTTACTAAATCTGCTTTCTCCGGCACCATTTTACAAGTATTTTTTTATCATACGGGTTTTGAAAACGGAAAAACTAAAAAAAAAAGGCGCCGAAGCGCCCTGATAAAAGGAAAAATAAAGTGTTTGTTTAATCTAAAAATGAGGCCAGAATAATACCGAGAACAAGCCAAATCGGAATTGAAATGAGCAGCGCCCAGATAATGCCGTTGGCTGTTTTTAAGGAATGAGCCATCCCTTTCTTTTCCAATGCCCGGTTGATCTTAAGGCGGACTTCTTCAATATGAAACGGTTTGGTTAAATAATCGTAAGCGCCTTTTTTAATTGCCTCAACCGCGGTTTCCACGGTGGGATGTGCAGTGATCATTAAAAAAACCATTTTGGAATCAACCGCACGAACCCGTTTAAGTAATTCAATTCCATCCATTTCCGGCATATATAAATCCGAAAGTACCACATCAATAGGTGTATGCTTAATAATCTCCAATGCTTCCGCACCGCTCGCCGCCGTGTATGGTTCGTAATTTAAACTTTTTAACACATTATGTAACGTATCCCGTACATCTTCTTCATCATCGACCACGAGAATTTTACGTAAATCTGACATATCTGCTCCTAATTTTCAACCCACTTTAATATCGGACAGGTATGGGTAAATGTTTAGTTTTTTATCTAAAATTTTGAGAAAAATTATCCTGGTTCATAAAATCCTTAAAAGACGTCCACTCAAACCGGGACAAGAGTGTCTCCAGTTTCCTGAGATTACGGCTTATATTATAATAGTGCCGCCAGGTTTGAATCGTACCGAGTTTCAGGCGCGGTTGTTCCGTATCAAATTCCCAGGGATGCGCGTAGACGATGGCAGGCAGATCTTCGCCGTTAAATTTTTTAACCGCATACTTTGTAAATGAAAGCGGGAATATACGTAAATATCCACCGCCACCAAAAGGGAAATTTTTACTCCCGATTTTAAGAGTGGGCATCGGAAATTCAATTAACTTTCGGGATCCTTTTTCCAGGGCAATGTAAGGATGACGAGGCGCGTCGGGAATGCCATAGCGGTCGTGCCAGATGGGGTAAACGGAGGAATCGTATTCAAGGCCCAGGTCCAGCATTATTTCCCAGGCCCATTGTGTTCCTTTCACTATCGAAAAGGTCGGCGCACGAAACCCCAATACCTTTTCGCCGCTAATTTCCTGAATGATGGAAATAGATTCGATCAAATCTTCCCTGAATTCAGCGGGCGTCATTTTGGTAACCATGCGGTGGCTGTTGCCATGAGTGGCAACTTCGTGGCCTGCTGCAGTCATTTTTTTAATGAGCCGGGGGAATTTTCGCGCTGTCCAGCCCAATACAAAAAAGGTGGCTTTTACATTTTGGGAATCAAACAAGGCCAGCAGCTTGTCAACATTTTCCTCCACCCGGGATTCCCGCTCATCCCAGGAATCGGAAGGAAATAGATGCTGTACTGCTTCGGGGTGGAACCATTCTTCCACATCAATAGAAAGGATATTTTTCATATTTTCACAAACGGATTAAAAAGGGGAAACTTAATGTATTTTATTTTTTTTGATAAATGCAGCCGGAGAAATACCCTGCCTCTTTTTAAAGGAACGGCTGAAACTGGACAATTCACTGTATCCCAACAAACGGGCCATATTGACGGCCGATAAATCTAATTTCGGAAATATTTCCTCTTCATAGTAAACCAGAACACGCTGGATAAAAGAGCGGAATGAGTAGCCTGTTTCTCGTTTAAATTCCTGGCTAAAATAACCGGCGCTTAGCCCGGCATATTTTGCAATATTCACGAGGGTACAGCTATCTAATTTATTCTCTTCGATAAAATGAATTGCCCGTTGCATCCTCTTGGAAAGCCGGTCCCTGTCGATATTAAAATCTTCAAGCGGTAAACGGCGCCAGTGTGAATCTTTTATCTTAAGCAGTGTTTCACGTAAACGGGTCAAACGGTTCTCGCCGATAATAATATGAATGTCGGATAAATCGTTTATGCTTTCCAGCGAACTGGTAAAGAAAGAACGATGATACAGTATAAACGGCACCGTCGGGAAAAAATTCCGCAGTAACCGTACTTTTTTTGCATTTAGATTGGAAAAATCACTAATCAAAATAAAGAGGTGATTATAATCATTCTCAACCTGTTCCAGTTCATCGAGTTTATTTAGACTGCTTAACTGAATATTGCCAATTTCTGACACGATGCTGCTGCATTCTGTCGTAACCTGGGGGTCGCTGCTGACCAGTATGCTTTTATACATCTCTTTCCGCTTATTAAAGTGTTACAATGGGAAAGAAGTATAAAAAGTTTACGGATTCACGATTGTGATAAATGCAACTATTTTTATGATTATAATTAATTTATGATAATAAGTTTACCGGAGGCCTTCTTTTTTTGAGCGCTGTTTTGAAGTACATACAGATAAATACCCGAAGCAGCCCGTTTACCCGCCTGATTTTTTACATTCCACCAGGTATAAGTTCCGTTGTAATCTTGTTTATAAAGCAAATCACCGCCCAGGGTATAGATGAGAAGTCGGCCGTTTTCGGGGATATTAGTAAATTGAATCCCGGCGCTGTTTTGTGCGCTGCGGTAAGGAACCGGAAATACATTCACCTCTTCGGAAGCACTGCCGGTGGTAAATGTGGAATCGGGAGAGAAACTTAATTTTTCATTTTCATTTTTAGATACGATCCGATAATGATAGGTCTTGTTCTCTTCCAATTCTCTAAGTAGCGCCGTGTGGGTGAGAACAAAATCATTGTCCGCTTCTGTTTTACGTCCATAGGACTGGTTTAATCCAAAGTCAATATAATCAACCGATTTTGTGTATGACTGCCATTCGATACGCACCTGTGTTTGACTGCCAAAATAGGCAACGGAAGCCCCGCCTGTAACATTATCGCGCAGCACCTGAACCGTAAAAGCAACGGCAGCCTGTACACCGGCGTAATCCGCAATTCTCAGGAAGTATGTCTCGTGCCCCGTATAATCGGCCGGAGTAAAAAAGGTTACCTGTAAATTATCCCTATTCAGGTACCAGCCGATAAAACTATTACCGCCCCCGAGCAGCTCCACGGTTTTAAGGTCTGAATAACCATCGGGTTCACTGATATATTCCTTCAGATCCAGCGTGTAGGTCTGACTGCCGGTCAGTATAATTTCCGGAATCTGTGAAAGTTGGGGCGGGTCATTTACCGCTTCCACAATCACATTGAGCGTATCGAAGGCGATACGTTTCCCCGGATCTTCAGCCTTAACAAAAACCTTTCCGCTCCCGTTCCAATCGGCGTCCGGCGTGATTAAAAGTATATAATC
>JANTFQ010000307.1 GCA_024763405.1 Calditrichaceae bacterium | reverse complement strand
GCATCGGGATGTTTATCCACTTTTTCCACGAAACCGGTTACCACACCGGAAAAGGGTTTTACGAGTGGATACAATTCCTCCACCTCAAAACCGGCAGCGGTCAGTTTATCAGCCAGTTCCTGAGGGCTTTCATTAAAATCGATATATTCTTTTAACCAGTTGTATGTAATCTTCATTGTTTAGCCTAAAATTGATTTAAAAACCGAAGGTCATTTTCAAAAAACAAACGAATATCATTAATATTGTATTTTAACATCGCAATTCGGTCGATGCCCATTCCAAAAGCGTAGCCGGTGTATTTTTCAGAATCGATTCCGGCCGCTTCAAATACATTGGGATGTACCATTCCGGCACCGGAAATTTCCATCCAGCCGGTTCCCTTACACACATTACAGCCCTTTCCGTGGCAGAAGACGCAGCTGAAATCATATTCGGCACTGGGTTCGGTAAACGGGAAAAAACTGGGGCGGAAACGTACTTTAATGTCACTGCCAAACATACGGTGCGCGAAGGCGTTGATAATACCCTTTAAATCGGCAAACGAAACATCCTCGCCCACAACAAGACCTTCGACCTGGTGAAAAAACGGTGAATGACTGGCGTCCGGGGTATCACGTCTGTAAACACGGCCGGGGGCAATCATCCGGATGGGCGGTTTCTGTTTTTCCATTACACGGATTTGTACCGGCGATGTGTGGGTGCGCAGCACGATGTCTTCGGTAATATAAAGCGTATCCTGCATATCCCGGGCCGGATGGGATTTGGGAATATTGAGCGCTTCAAAATTATAGAAATCGGTTTCGATTTCGGGACCGTCTTCGATGGAAAACCCTAAAGCGGAAAAGATGCTTTTAATTTCATCCGCCACGGCCAGCAAGGGATGACGCCCCCCGCGTCCCGGGCTTCTTCCCGGAAGGGTTAAATCGAGCTGTGCTTTTTTAGAATCGGTTTTGCCCATTTTGGCGCCGGTTTCTTTGAGCTTTTGTTCGACCGCTTTCTTGAGCTGATTCAGTCCCTGGCCAAATTGCGGTTTTATTTCCGCGGGAACCTCGGAAAGCAGCGCAAAGGTATTTGAGATCATTCCCTTGCGACCCAAAAATTTAATCCGCAATTCTTCTAATCCGGAACGATCTTTGACCTTATTAATTTCCGTTTCAAAATGGGTTTTTATATCTTCAATTTTTTGCAGCATAGGTATATCCTGGCAGAAAGTTTTAATTTTATTGGGTGTTGCAAACATCTAAAATTGCATCTTAGAGATTAATAAAACGCAAACTTAGTAATTCATATCAAAAAAAAGGAAGCACCAAAACAGGAGCTTCCTTTTAATTATCACAGAATAAAACCCGTTAAGCGGTAACTTGCTTTACGAGTTTACTAAATCCGTCCGGATTATGAATGGCCATATCGGCCAGAACCTTGCGGTTCAGTTCAACGTTGGCTTTATGTAAAGCATTAATAAAAACAGAATACGAAACTCCATTTAAACGGCAGGCTGCATTGATACGGGCAATCCATAATTTACGGAACGTACGCTTCTTGGCGCGTCTGTCCCGGTATGCATACTGCCACCCTTTTTCCACCTGGTCTTTCGCTGTTTTGTACAAACGGCTCTTCCCAAGACGGTAGCCTTTGGCAGCTTTAAGAATCTTTTTTCGTCTCTGCTTGGCGGCAACATTATTTGTAGCACGCGGCATAATATATCTCCTCTTATCCTATTTACTTTAAAATCATTTTGCGTACTTTGGGTGCATCTGCAGCCGATACCTGGCTTTCCTGACGCAGATTACGCTTTCTTTTCGCCGATTTTTTAGTCAAAATATGACTGTGATAGGCGGAATGTCGTTTGATTTTGCCGCTGGCGGTAACGCGAAACCGTTTTGCCGCGCCGCGGTTAGATTTCATTTTAGGCATTCTAATTGAACCTTTCTATTTTTGGGACATAACCATATTCATAAAACGGCCCTCGGATTTAATATCCATTTCGACCTTGGCTACATCTTCCATCATTACTTTTACACGTTCCAGCAGTTTATATCCAAAATCCTTATATGCCATTTCCCTGCCGCGGAATTGTACAGAAAATTTCACTTTATTTTTCTGTTCGATAAAAGCCCGCGCGTGTTTGATTTTAAACTCCAGGTCGTGGGTGTCCGTTTTCGGACGCATACGGATTTCTTTTAAAACTACTGTATGTTGTTTTTTCTTACTGATTTTGTCTTTTTTGCGCTGCTCGTAAGCATATTTTCCAAAATCCATTATTTTGCACACCGGCGGTTTCGCTTTTGGTGCAATTTCCACAAGATCGAGCCCCAATTCTGTTGCTTTTGCCAAAGCTTCCGTTAATGGAACGATTCCAATCTGTTCTGATTCCGCACTAATTAGTCGGACTTCCGGTGCCGTAATGCGGTCATTGATTCTGGTTTTTGGCGGGTTGCTGCCTGCGATATCAGTTCTCCTTATTTAAATATAACTATTCGATTTCTGCCAGGATTTTCTCCAGCAGCGTTTCAAGTTTGATTGACCCCAAGTCTCCATCTCCCTTGCGACGCAACGACAGACTTTCATCTTCCAACTCCTTATCACCAATAATCAGCATATAAGGAATTTTGGCCGTCTCGGCCTCGCGGATTTTAAATCCGACTTTTTCATTTCGCAAATCAGAGCTTACCCTGATTCCCGCTGCCTGTAATGCCGTTTTAATACGATTGGCATACTCAAAATGCCGATCGGCGATAGGCAGAATAATCGCCTGAACCGGCGCCAGCCACAACGGGAAACTGCCGGCATAGTGTTCGATTAAGATTCCAAAGAAACGCTCGAGCGAACCCAATAGCGCGCGATGGATGGTAATCGGACGGTGTTTCTGGCCGTCGGCGTCTACAAAGCCGAGATCAAACCTTTCCGGGAGATTGAAATCAACCTGAATTGTAGAACACTGCCAGCTGCGGCCTAACACATCTTTAATTTTTATATCAATTTTGGGACCGTAAAAAACACCTTCGCCGGGATCAACCGTATAGTCGATATTTTTTTGTTCCAGCGCGGTGCGCAATGCTTCCGTCGCGTGTTCCCAGCTTTCTTCGCTACCCACATATTTTTCCGGGCGCGTCGAAAGGTAAACATCATACTCGGTAAATCCAAATTTACCAAGAATCTTCGTGTTTAAATCCAAAACCCCGATAATTTCATCGGTCAGCTGATCGGGATGACAATAGATATGCGCGTCATCCTGCGTAAAGCCCCGTACACGCATCAGACCGTGCAGCACTCCGGAACGTTCGTAGCGGTAAACCGTACCCAACTCAGCGTAGCGCATCGGCAAATCACGATAACTGCGGATTTTGGTATTATAAATTTCCATATGAAACGGGCAGTTCATCGGTTTGAGCTGATAATCCACTTCGTCAACGGTCATCGGCTTAAACATATTTTCCTGATAAAAACTGGAATG
>JANTFQ010000306.1 GCA_024763405.1 Calditrichaceae bacterium | reverse complement strand
GCTTTCATAGAAATGGTGCAATGAACGTGGTTCAGGGTTTCGATGCTGCCTGCAAAGGGACTTTTGGGTTTCAGCGCGCCACGGGCAATGACGCCAATCTTGCCCCATTCACGGGCATAAAGAGTGACGATTTTGCTGGATTCGTGCCAGCGGATGGAATGCAGAATCAGCGCTTCGCTTTTAATCAGTTTAGGCATAATTCAATATAAAATTACAAAGCACAAAAAACAAAGTACAATTTTTTGCCAATGAGGATTCAATTTATTTTGAATAACGATTGAAGATTAACGAACCGGGATTTATGAACTAAAACACCGTGTCATCTCCAAATACAGTTATCGGGGATCCATTTACCGGTAAGCAAGAATTCTGGATTCCCGATAAAAAAATTCGGGAATGACTCATAGGTAGAATCATCAAAGAACAAATCTATAACTCACAATTCCGGCCATCAACTATCAGTCATCGGCTATCAGCTTTCAACTCCAGGGATTTGGAATTTAACAATAATTATCGATTGAAGATTTACGAGCAGAAATTTAAAAACTAAAACACCGTGTCAGCCTCGCAGAGTCTGGGAACCAAAAAGTCTATCCGATTGGAGTTTTTCGTTTGTTTATTATTTGGTTTTGTATTTTGTGAATTATTTGTTATTTGGAGCTTGTTTTTTGGGATTTTACGTTTGGTGTGAATTTTTTATGGCAAATACTGCCGCAGCATATAGCCTGCTTCCGGGCCGAACTGAAATAAAAAATGCAGGATGGATAAATCACGGTTCGACTGTAAAATATGGTAATCGGGGTA
This sequence comes from Calditrichaceae bacterium, assembly GCA_024763405.1. Taxonomy (GTDB): domain Bacteria; phylum Calditrichota; class Calditrichia; order Calditrichales; family Calditrichaceae; genus JANTFQ01. The sequence goes on along the minus strand of JANTFQ010000306.1, from coordinate 2,662 downwards.
GGGGGCAAAACGCTTACAGGAAATTCCGTTCTGCATCAAAATATTTTCATCGACCCGCTTTTCATCAAAAATAACAGCATCCGCTGCATATGTGTTGCTGCCCGTTTGACGGCACCATTCAGTGATACACGTTTCATTGGTACCACTATGCGCGAGTTTGGAAGAACGCAGTATCTGAAGATCCAGATGCAGCGAATGGGCCAGTTCGGATAAGGTGGTATGTAAAAAATCAGCCAGATTTGGCGAATGCTGTTCAAGCAGTTCTTCGAGGAGCGGCATATAATAGTACGCGTAAGGCGTGTGGTGAAACATATGGCGAATGGTGTGCAGGTGCTTTTTTGCCCAGTGGCTGTTGGGGGCGAATATTTTTTCACATAGCGGGCTTTTTGGGTTGCTGTGTTTTACCGGCAGGCGCAGAGCCGGCTGGCTGATTTGCAGCCGGGCAGAGACGGTCGCCGGAGACCGCTTTACATATTGAAAATGGTCGGTTAGGATAAGAACATTGCATTGTGCCGCTGTCCAAAAAAAATGCAGGGACGGAAAATAAGATGGCCGCTGTGTTGATAAAATCATACGCAAGAATTCTCTTAAAGATGTTCTGTTTATATAGTAAAGCGCTAAAACTAAATAAATCACTCGGAAAAGGAAAATAAAAACCAAAATATTTAAAACTTATTAAAATTAAATTTGACTACCGAAAGAAGCTTTTTTAAATTCAATGCTCGTTTTTATACAGTTTAGCACCCAGGAGGTTGGATTTGAAAACATATATTGCGCGTGAAAAGGAAGTAGCCGATTCAAAGCGCTGGTATATCGTAGATGCAGAAAATATGGTTCTCGGACGGATGGCTGCAAAAATCGCGCATATCTTAAGAGGAAAACATAAACCAATTTATTCCCCGCATCAGGATGTTGGTGATTTTATCGTCGTTGTGAACGCAGAAAAAATTAAATTAACCGGTAAAAAGATGGAACAAAAATCGTATTTTCGTCACTCCGGTTATATTGGCGGTGTTACAAACACGCCCGTTTCTCTTATGCTCCAGACACATCCGGAACGTGTTGTGGAATTTGCGGTAAAGGGAATGCTCCCTAAAAACGCACTGGGCAGACAGATGTACAAGAAACTGAAGGTTTATGCCGGTCCGGATCATCCGCATGCTGCGCAAAATCCGCAGGTTTTAGACTTAACGAAGTAATCAGGAGTTTTCAATGGAAGTCTATGTTTCAGTAGGAAGACGTAAAGGCGCCATTGCCCGTGTCCGAATGACCCCGGGAAATGGAAAAATTGTTGTCAATGGTAAAGATGGATTGCTTGAATATTTTAAGCGTGAAACCTTAAAGATGGATATTGAACAGCCGTTAACGTTGACCGAAAATTTGGATAAATATGATTTTAACGTCCGTGTAAACGGCGGCGGATTAAGCGGGCAGGCCGGTGCGCTTCGTCTCGGTATTGCGCGCGCCCTTCTGGCCTTTAGCGAAGACTATCGCAAAGTATTGCGCCAGGGCGGTTTTCTGACACGCGACCCGCGTGAAAAGGAACGTAAGAAATACGGATTGGCCAAGGCCAGAAAACGTTTCCAGTTTTCAAAGCGTTAATATATATAAAAGCCAGAAAATATCTGGCTTTTTTCTTGTAATTAAATGACACACATCAGCTTTTTTGTTTTCCGGGTGTCCCGCAAATGCGGGATTGGAAAAACGGTCGGGCTGGTGGAGGATTAACCCAAACCACAGGAGTATTTTATGTCCTCAGCATCTCTCGAAGAACTGCTGGCGGCCGGTGCCCATTTTGGCCACCTGACCCGTCGCTGGAATCCCAAAATGAAACGCTATATTTTTATGCAGAAAAACGGGATTCACATTATTGATTTAAAGAAAACCCAAACCGCCTTAGACAACGCCTTAAATGCCATTCAACGCATTGTAGGTGAAGGTTACGATGTTTTATTTGTCGGCACAAAACTGCAGGCAAAAGAAATTATCGCTTCCGAAGCTAAAAGAAGCGGCCAGTATTTTGTTTCACACCGCTGGCTGGGTGGAATGCTGACTAATTTCAGCACCATTAAAAAATCAATTAAACATTATAAAAATTTGGAAAAAATGAGTACCGACGGTACATATGAAAAAATTTCCAAAAAAGAACGTTTGACCATCGACCGTGAAAAAGAAAAACTATTTCAGGTTTTAGGCGGTATTGAAGAAATGCGCCGTCTGCCGGGTGTGGTTTTTGTTGTTGATATTAAAAAAGAGCATATTGCGGTTAAAGAAGCCCATAAAATGAATATTCCGGTTATTGCCATGGTCGATACCAATGTGGACCCGACCGAAGTGGAATATCCTATTCCCGCTAATGATGACGCTGCCAAAAGCATCAGCTTAATTACATCCAGAATAGCAGACGCGGTTATGCAGGCGAAACAGAAATCGAATGAGCGGAAAGCGCTGGAAGACGCGGCAAAGGCAGAGAAGGCTAAAGACCAGCCGGAAAAAGCCGCACCAAAAGCGAAGAGAGAAGTAAAACCAAGATCGAAAAAGGAGTCGTAAGAATGGCTAATATTACTGCAGCAATGGTTAAAGAGCTGCGCGATAAAACCGGCGTTGGTATGATGGATTGCAAAAAAGCGCTGAACGAAACAGATGGTGATTTTGATAAAGC
>JANTFQ010000305.1 GCA_024763405.1 Calditrichaceae bacterium | reverse complement strand
CGCCGGACTTTTTCGGTCAGCAGGCCGCCTTCTTCGTAACCCACATATCCGGGAGGGGAACCCATTAGCCGGGAGACGGTAAATTTTTCCATATATTCACTCATATCCACCCGAATTAAAGCGTCCTTGTTTTCGAACAGATATTCGGCGATTTTTTTTGCCAGATACGTTTTCCCCACCCCGGTAGGTCCCAGAAAAATATAGGAACCGATAGGGCGGTTGGGATCTTTAAGACCTGCACGCGCCCGGCGGATAGAGCGGGTAAGATTATCAACGGCATCATCCTGGCCAATAACAATATTTTTAAGATTGGACGCCATATCGATTAGTTTTTCATTTTCACTCAATGTCACACGCTGCGTAGGAATACCGGTAATCATCGCAACCACTTCGGCAATATCCTCTTCGGTGACGGCGGTAATGCGGCTTTTTTCGGTTGCTTCCCAACGTTCTCTTGCTTCGTTAAGCTCTCCGCTTAAGCTGTGTTCCAGGTCTCTCAAATTTGCGGCCTGCTCAAAATCCTGATGCTTGGCCAGCGCCTCTTTTTTAGTACGGATACGGAGGACTTCCGCTTCGAGATCCAAAATTTCCTGTGGCACAAAAATATTTGCAAGATGTACCCGTGAACCGGCTTCATCCAGCACGTCGATTGCTTTATCCGGGAAAAATTTATCGGTGATATAGCGCTCTGCAAATTTTACAATAGAATCTAATGCATCATCGTCATAGCGCACGTGGTGGTGCGCCTCGTAGCGATCTTTCACGGAATATAAAATCTCACGGGTTTCCTCGGCAGTCGCCGGCTCGACGATGACTTTCTGAAAGCGCCGTTCCAGTGCGCCGTCTTTTTCGATGAACTGCCTGTATTCATCCAGAGTGGTTGCCCCGATACACTGCAAATCACCACGGGCCAGGGCCGGTTTAAGCATATTGGACGCATCGAGGGAACCAGAAGCGCCGCCGGCACCAACGATGGTATGTAATTCATCGATAAATAAAATAATGTTTTCGGCCTTTTCCAATTCGGTCATAATGGCCTTCATACGTTCTTCAAACTGACCGCGGTATTTTGTGCCGGCCACGATGGAACCCATATCCAAAGCAACCACCCGTTTGTTGTGCAGAACACGGGAGACCTTCTTTTGAACAATCCGTAAACTCAGGCCTTCTGCGATGGCGGTTTTACCCACCCCGGGTTCACCGATCAACACAGGATTATTCTTTTTGCGGCGGGCAAGTACCTGGGCCACCCGTTGAATTTCTTTATCCCGCCCAATGATTGGGTCGAGCTTGTCTTCGGCGGCTGCTGCAGTGAGGTCACGGCCAAAATGGTCCAGCGCCGGCGTTTTTGTTTTTTTAGGCGCCTGCTTTGGCGTTGGCGTTGTTGGTTTTCCCGCCAGAATGTTTTCCAGCTCATTATAACAATTGGTGTAATCGACATTAAAGGTAAGCAGTATCTGTGCGGCGAGACTGTCTTTTTCCTTTAATATGGAAAGCAAAAGATGCTCGGTACCGATGACATCGTTCTTAAAATTCTTAGCTTCGATATAGGTCATTTTCAGCGCTTTTTCTGCCCTTTTGGAAAGAGGAAGGTTTCCAATGGTCATTGTGCCGCCGGAAGGTGCAGTGGAATCTTCGACCGCTTTCTGCAGTTTATGGAGATCACATCCGAGGTTTAGTAAGATTTTTACAGCAATCCCTTCGGATTCTTTAATGACACCCAGTAAAAGATGCTCGGTACCTATATAGTCATGTCCCAAACGCATCGCTTCTTCTTTTGAAAAACGGATGACTTTCTGGACGCGATTTGTGAAATTATTTTTCATATATTTTCCTGACGTTGATATGTCTTGTTTTGGGCCAAAATTAACCTGCATTGATTCAGGTGTCAAGTTATAACGATTTTATCTGAATCGTTATTTCGATTTACTTTTATTAGTCGGTGCATTAACACTTGACATTAATCTTGTATGCATATTATTTTGAATTGTTTCACACAACCAACATAATATTGGAAAAGGTGATATGAAAAAGAGCATTTTAATCGTATTGTTGTTGATGGCTACGACAACCATACGCGCACAAAATCCAATCGCCCAAAGCCTGATGCTGGTCGATTGCCCCACAGCCGGAACGTTGGCCCGCGGCAGCTTTATGACTTCCCTCCATTCCTATAATAACGGAGGTCTGCTGGGCATTGTTCAGGTCGGTTTATCCGATCGCATTATGTTTGGGATTTCTTACGGCGGGACCAATATTATCGGGACTGGTCCGGTGACCTGGAATCCTAGAATTGCCGTTAACGGACGCTACCGTATTATTGATGAAACGGAAGGAATGCCAGCCTTTAGCATTGGTTATGAGGGGCAGGGCCGTGGTGTGTATACGGATTCTTTGAACCGCTATCTGGAGAAATCCAAAGGCGTTTATATTGTTGGTAGTAAAAGTTTTAAATTTCTCGGGTTTTTAGCGCTGCACGGCGGTTTGAATTACAGTTTTGAATACGAGGATGGCGATAAAGATTTGGATGGTTATGTTGGTGTGGAAAAAGGACTCAATGAAGAGCTAAGTCTATATGCTGAATACGATTTAGCGATGAATGACAACTCCGGCCGCAGCATTGGGGATGGCAAAGGATATTTAAATGCCGGCTTTCGCTGGTCCTTTCAGGGCAAGCTACTCATTGATTTTGTCTGGAAAAATATTTTGAAGAACAATAAAACCCGTCCCTATTCCAGTCGGGAGATTCGCTTAAATTATGTAGAGTATTTTTAAAAATACAGACCTAAATAGGAGCTGTTATTTTTGTGGTATTATTTAAAAAAAGCAGGGGTTAATTCTCCTGCTTTTTTTATGGTAGTTCTGGATTGATAAAAAGTAGTTTTATATCTAAAAAAAACTTGCGATTTAAACAGGTCTCTGTATATTAAGCGCCCCGTTCGAAAAAACAACGGGTAAAAAATCCTCAAAAAACATTTGCAATTAAGAAAAGATTGTATGTATATTATCTGACGCGCTTGAGAGAGGCGTTTCCGTTCTTTGAAAAGAGAAGTTGAAGTTTGTAAAGAAAAAAAGAGTTCACAAACGCGAGAAATACTTCTAGTAAAATAGAGACAATGAAGAGTTTGATCCTGGCTCAGGACGAACGCTGGCGGCGTGCCTAACACATGCAAGTCAAGGGGAAAGTTTTCCTTCGGGAGAGCGATTATACTGGCGGACGGGTGAGTAACGCGTAGGCAACCTGCCCTTGTGACTGGGATAACCTCGAGAAATCGGGGCTAATACCGGATAATACTTATAATGCGCATGTATAATAAGTCAAAGGTGCTGCAAAGTACCACACAGGGATGGGCCTGCGTTCCATTAGTTAGTTGGTAGGGTAACGGCCTACCAAGACCGCGATGGATAGCTGGTCTGAGAGGGTGATCAGCCACACTGGGACTGAGATACGGCCCAGACTCCTACGGGAGGCAGCAGTGAGGAATATTGCGCAAT
>JANTFQ010000304.1 GCA_024763405.1 Calditrichaceae bacterium | reverse complement strand
TCAATGTGAAGAGCGATGTCTATTTTATAGGAACTTAAAACCAACCCACTTCTGTACCCTGAGCGAAGTCGAAGGGTAATCCCCTCCCTTTTTTTGGTAGGAAGGTGAAATCCGCCGGCTGGCGGATGGGGAGGGTTATTTTGAAGAAATTCTAATAAATTTTAGATCATTACCATTTAACCGGACACTGTTGTATTTTTATACAGAGCAACACAATTTGTGTCCAATGCGGAGTTTTTATGAAACTGAAACTACACTGGCAAATACTCATTGCTCTTTTTTTGGGTATTCTTCTGGCGCTTGCGTCCAAAGCAGGCGGATTCGAAAATTTTGTTATTGAGGATCTGAGCATTCTCGGCGTTATTTTCCTGCGGGCGCTGCGTATGGTCATTGTCCCGCTGATTGTCTCGTCCATTATTTCGGGTGTGACCAGTATTGGCAATGCCGAAAATTTCGGACGCATGAGTGCCAAAACATTTACCTATTATGTAACGACCAGCCTGCTGGCCATTTTAACCGGACTTGTTTTAGTTAATCTTATTCAGCCGGGTGTGGGCGCTCATCTAAACCTGCAAACGGTACCGGGAAATTTACAGGCCAATGTGGAAAAACTGGGCGATACTCTTCTGGGCATTATTCCTCTGAATCCCCTGGCCGTTATGGTGGAAGGTAAAATTCTACCGACTATTTTCTTTTCACTGCTCTTTGGATTTTTTATTACCAAAGCGCCTGATCCTTACCGGCAGCAGCTCACCGATTTTTTCCAGGGTGTTTTTGAAGTGATGATGAAGTTAACTCATTTTATCATTTTGTTCACACCTGTCGGCGTCTTCGCCATTATTGCCCAAAAAGTGGCCCAAACCGGATTGGATGTTTTTATTCCACTCGCCGGATATATGCTAACCGTAATCGGCGCTCTGGCCATCCATGCTTTTATCACCCTGCCGCTGCTGCTGGCGCTTATCGGACGTATTTCCCCGCTGAAGATGTTCAAAGCCATGTCCGCCGCCCTGCTGACGGCTTTTTCCACTTCCTCTTCTTCGGCTACGCTGCCGCTGACCATGTCTTCCATCGAAGAAAATGCCGGCGCTTCCAATCGCGTGAGCAGTTTTGTGCTGCCCCTTGGCGCAACGATTAATATGGACGGCACTGCCCTTTACGAATGTGTGGCGGCGATTTTTATCGCTCAGGTATATGGATTTGATTTATCGTTTGCCCAGCAGTTTATCGTCGTATTAACCGCGCTGTTGGCTAGTATCGGCGCTGCGGGAATCCCCATGGCCGGGCTGGTGATGATGGCCATTATTTTAAATGCCGTTGGTTTGCCTTTGGAAGGGGTGGGACTCATTTTAGCGGTCGACCGGATTCTGGATATGCTGCGCACGTCGGTTAATGTGTGGAGCGATAGCTGCGGCACAGCGATTATTGCCAAAACGGAAGGCGAGACGGGGCTGAAGGTTTTGAGACAGTAAACCGGAGACTGGAGACTGGAGACTGGAGACTGGAGACTGGAGACTGGAGACTGGAAATATAATTTGTGAACCTGACTTTTTTATTGCAACTAAAATCTTTTTTAGAAATCCATCTCAAATAGTTTTCCGGCAAAATAAAGCGGAATGTTTTTTTTGACCTGATTTTTGGGTGAAAATGATTTTTCAGATAAAACAAGCGCATGAGCCGGATTATATTTTTTAATAAATTGCTGCAAGCTTTTTGCCTTAGTACGCATACCAGACTTAACTTCAATGGGAATTAATAACTCCCCTTTCAACATTAAAAATTCTATTTCAGAATTCCGTTCATTCCAGCCATACAATTGAGAGTCTGATGCATTCAATAATTCCATTGCCGCAAAATTTTCCACAAAATAGCCTTTGGTTGTTCCGTATTTCCCTAATAAAATTTCAGAAGGCGGAATATCAAGCATAGAGCCGAGTAATCCGATATCATTTATATACAGTTTAAAAAAACTTTCTTTACTAAATGCCTGTAAGGGTAATTCCGCCCTGTTTGAAATAAATACTTTTATAATGAGTTCGGCACTTTGGAGCCAGGATATGGGGCCGGACAGTTCTGTATACCCTTTTTTACCTTTTATAACATTTTTAAAACGGAATCGTTTAACCGAACCATCCATATTTTGTGCAAGCTGAATCGGGATATTTTCATACACTGTGGATATATGCAACGCATTCACCTTGCCTGAATGTTTACTAAAATCTGCCTTAAACGATTCAAGCAAATCATTTTGTTTTTTACGTACTATCTGGAAAATTGAAGTATTTTCCGCTTTATTTTGCAGATATGTATTAACAATTTCCGGCATCCCGCCTGTAATATAAAATTCTTTTAAAACTGCCGTCAATTTTAAATGAGCCGCCTGCGATATGTTTACGGTTTTGCAACCCTGAATATAAGCTTCATATAAAAATTTATTGTTATAATTGAGAATAAATTCCTCGAAACTCATTGGGCGCAAGGTATGAAACTCAACCTTACCTACTGGAAATGACTCATCCGATAAAATGATTCCTAACAAGGAACCGGCAGCGCAAACAGCCAATTGCGGCAATTCTTCATAAAAATATTTCAGAGACGTAAGCGCTCTTGGAATATTTTGAATTTCATCAAAAATAATGAGGTCATTTTCAATATCTATCTTTTTATTAAGCAGCAGGGACAAGTTCCGAATTATAAGCTGCGGATTCAATTCACCTTCGAAAACAGGAAGCAGTTGATTTTTATCCCGTTCGAAATCGAAATGGTGGTATTGTTTAAAATGACTCCTTCCAAAATCTTTTAACAACCAGGTTTTACCTGTCTGCCTGGCACCCCTAAGTATCAGCGGCTTTCTATCCTTTTTATTTTTCCAGTTTAACAAATAAGTAGCTGCGGTTCTTTGCATCTTTTCCTCAATTAATTATTTCATTTCAGGTAAAAGATAACGAGTTTTCATATTTTTTGCAAGGAATAATTCTGTTTTTCCAGACTTTTTGCAAGGAATAATTCTGTTTTTCCGATTTTTTGCAGGGAAAAATTCTTTTTAAAATTTATTACAAGGCATGATTCAAAGATATGAAATATATTTATTTCTAAATTTTAGAAATTTTGGAACAGTTTAAACAAGATAAAAAAAGCCCGGCGGCTGCCGGGCTTCAGATTCCTACAAGCTGAACATTTTAAAGCGTTTCCAGCGCTTTTTTTATGCGATCAAAAGCCCAGTCGATTTCCTCTTTGCTAATCACCAGTGGCGGAGCCAGGCGAATCACATTGTCGTGCGTTTCTTTAGCAAGCAGACCCTCTTCCTGTAAAAATTCACAGAAACGCCGCGCGCCACCGGCTTCCTCTTTTAATTCAATACCGATGAACAAACCGCGTCCCCGTAATTCTTTGATGTGTTTTTTATCAATGGTGTCCAGTTTTTCCATCAGATACTGCCCCAATTCCCTGGAACGATCCGGAAGTTCCTCTTCCGTTAACACATGCAACGCTTCCGAAGC
>JANTFQ010000303.1 GCA_024763405.1 Calditrichaceae bacterium | reverse complement strand
TGGGGCTCTTAAATACCCTTTCCAATCAGCTGCCGGTTTTTTTATTAACCCGCTTTTTCGGATTGTCCTCGGCGGCCTACTACGGATTGGCCAACCGCATCATCGGCGCGCCGACCGGCCTCATCGGGCAATCGGTGGGACAGGTTTTTTACCAGAAGGCAGCCGATGTGTACAACAAAAAGAGCGGCTTCCGGCGCTTTGTAAAAAATATTTATAAAAAACTTTTTTTCGCTGCCCTGCCGCTTTTTACCGTTCTTGCCGGCATCAGTTTCTTTTTCGGATTTATCTTCGGGGCCGAATGGCAAACAGCGGGGACCTATTCCCTGATCCTGATTCCCTGGCTCTTTTTAATGTTCATCAATTCGCCCATCACCTTTATCATCGCTATCTTAAATCGCCAGAAACAGATGGTCGTTTATGATATTTTTCTGCTCCTGTTCCGGGCAGCTTCGCTTTACGCGGGATTTGTTTTTTTTAACAGCGCCTTCTATTCCCTCTTCTTTTTTTCCCTGACAGGACTTATATTCAACGGTATTCTAATGGTTTATTTATTACACATTGCCGGGAAAGCGGAAGCGTGAATTCACCCTTTAATCTGTTGTTTAGCGGAGACCTGAGTTTTAGCGGGATCTTTAAATCAAAGGTGCGCAGAAACGACACTATTTTTGATGATAGCATCAGTGCTGCCTTAAAATCCGCCGACTTTGTGATAACCAATCTGGAAGGGCCTGTCACTGACCAGCCGCTTACGGAGCAAAATGCCATTGACCTGCGTCAGCCATTGAATGGAGTTGCCTATTTAGCGCAGCGCTGTAATCCGGTATTTAACCTGGCCAATAATCACACGTTGGATTGTGGGTTAAACGGTTTACAGGAAACAACCCGCCAGATCGAATCCGCTGGAGGCCGTTCCTTTGGAGCGGATAAAACAGCCGCTGCCGTATATCTTACAAACGGAGAGGTACGGATCGCTTTGATTGCGGTTCTTCTTCCCGGAGCGTATTCCGCTGAAAAGGGCGCGGAGTCGGTTTTTACATTTTCCGATTCCGGATATTTACAAAGGCAGGTACACGAAGCCTCGGAGAAAGCAGAGTATGTAATCCTGAATGTACACGGCGGTGAAGAATATACCCGTTTCCCATCACCCCGCAGAAGAAAAATTTTGCGGCGTCTGGCACGGCTCCAAAATGTAGATATTATCATCGCCCACCACAGTCACGTTTTTCAGGGAATTGAAAATGTCAACGAAACGTTAATCTTTTATTCGCTGGGAAATTTTGTGTTTGATCTTCCAAAACATCGTGCATTTCCTGCTACCCGGCAAAGCGCCCTGGTGCAATTTCATTTCGACAAAGAAGGCTTTCAGTACGAACTGCTTCCCGCCGCAACGGATATTGATGCGGGTCTGGTTCAGGAAGCTGGTTCTGAATTTTTAGAAGAAATAAAACGGCGCTCGGACTTTTCCGCTTATTACCGGAACTGGCTGCGGGAGGCCCATTCTGTTTTGTATGCCGATTCCGGACAAAATGAACCAGCAGAGAAGAATACAGTCAGGCTGAAAGAGCGTTCATTTCTCCAACTGGTTTTCTCTGCCTCTTTTTATGCACGGAGTTTTAGAATTTTAAGAGACCAGGAAAAACGTTCCTCTTATTTCGGCGCACTTTTGTACCGCTTTTTGAAGAAGACGGGATTCATAAATTGATAACAATTCAGTTAAATTTCAATTACGGCTATAAGTGGTTTCGCGAAGACAGGCTGTTTGTAAAAGGCTACCTCTTTGATGAAAACAATCGTTTCTTCGGCGGTGCGGAACTGCTGCACTATTTTAAAGAAGTCAGGAATATAAATGATTTCCGTGAAAAAGTTACAAACGCAAACGGCCTGTTCAGTGTTATCCTGAACAACGATCAGCAAGTGTTTGCCGCCGTGGACCGTCTGCGCAGCTTCCCTCTTTTTTATTCTCAGAAAGGAAGCGATTTATTTATTTCCGATGAGGCCGAATGGCTGGCCGGCAAGCAGGAAACGCCTGACCTGGATGAAATTAGAATCCGTGAGTTCTTATCCACCGGCTTTGTGAGCGGTACCCACACGCTGCTTAAGGAAATTTTTCAGATTCGCGCGGGAGCTGTTCTCCATTTCAATACGTCCGGAATTCAGCAGAAATATTATCACATTTATTATACGTCTAAAATCAATCCTGACGGATATGAACAGCAGCGCAGACAATTAATCGATCAGATTGAGAAGAGTTTTCAGCGCTTTGTCCGGTCTCTTCAGGGACGGTCAGCCGTTGTTTCGTTAAGCGGCGGATACGATTCCCGGCTTATTGCGGTGATGTTAAAAGAGTCCGGCTATAAAAATACGGTCTGCTTCACCTTCGGACGCAAAGAGAGTCCCGAGGTTTCCTACGCGGAGAAAATTTCAAAGATGCTCGGTTTCGATTGGCATTTTATTCCATACACAAGCGCGCTTATTTCCGGCTTTATGCAGGATTCTTTTTTTGATGATTACTATCGTTTCGCGGCCAATTGTGGTTCGATGTTTTTTATGGAAAGCTATTTCGCCCTCAAATATCTTAAAGAAAATAAAATCGTTCCGGATGATGCTGTATTCAGCGCCGGCCATTCCGGAGATTTTCTGGGCGGCAGCCAGTTATTAAAAAACGGCGGCATCACCGAAAAAGCGCCGCTGTCCGAAATTGCCCGAAAAATTTATACCATCAAATACGCTCTGGTGCAAAATCCGCCGGAAATCAGGCAGTTCTTTATCGATGAAATTGAGGCAAACCTGTCCGCGGTAATGGCTGCCGATCCGCCTCCTTTGGCCTATTCTGTTTTTGAAAACTGGGATTTAAAGGAAAAACTGGCCCGGTTTATTTTTAATTCTTCCAATGTATATGATTTCTTCGGCTACGAATACCGCCATCCATTTATGGATAACGGCCTTTTTGATTTTTTCAGAGAAGTGCCCTATTCCTTTAAGCTCAACAAACGACTTTATGACGACGTACTGAAAAATCATTTTTTCAAAAAATACAACCTGAATTTCGAAAAAGAGCTGCAGCCGCCACCTGCCCGCTACAAAATACAAAGCGTTAAAAACAGGCTCCGTCCCTATCTGCCAATGGGCATAAAGAAGCGCTTACGGGAAAAGAACGATCCCAATAATTACGCGGAAATTACGCGCTATCTGGTTGATGATTTGAAGAAGAGGGGAATTAAGATAGATCAATCCGGCAAGAATTTTAACGCGTTAATTGTGCAGTGGTACGTTCAGCAACTAAGGGGGCGCTTAATCAAACAATCCCGATAAAGCAGCGCTGTTTTGCTCCACCTCGCCATCCATCACTTTATAGGCCCAGTAGTTTTTCATCACCTTGCGTACATAGTCACGGGTTTCGGCAAATTCGATATTTTCGATAAAGACATCGGTCAGGTTAGCGCCGATTTTCTTTTCCCAGCGCTGTACCCGGTGCGGCCCGGCATTGTACGCGGCCAGCATCCG
>JANTFQ010000302.1 GCA_024763405.1 Calditrichaceae bacterium | reverse complement strand
TATAAAGATGCGCTGGAAAAACATGCCGAAACACTTAAAGAAATCGGTGTAAACGTCAACAATGGGCTGGCCGATGTATTGGAAAAACTGGATCGCTTACCGGCCGATAAAAAAGCGGAAATTGAAGCCGATATCGCGGCTGTTTATGAAACCCGTCCCGATCTTGCCATGGTGGATTCGAGTAAAGGCATTACCAACCTGCATGCACCGAATAAAGTGATTGTCGATGCGTCCATGCCGAATATTATTCGCGACGGCGGCAAAATGTGGAATAAAAATGACGAACTTCAGGATGTAATCGCCATGGTTCCCGACCGCTGTTATGCCACATTGTATGATGTAATTCTTGAAGACGCTAAAAAGAACGGTCAGTTTGATCCGGCCACGATGGGCAGCGTTTCCAATGTTGGTTTAATGGCACAAAAGGCAGAAGAATACGGATCGCACGATAAAACCTTTGAAGCGCCGGAGGCGGGTAAATTCCGCGCGGTAAACGCCGCAGGAAATACGATTCTGGAACGTCCGGTGGAAAGCGGAGATATTTTCAGAATGTGTCAGGCCAAAGACGCCCCCATCCAGAACTGGATAAAACTTGCCGTTTCCCGCGCAAAAGCCAGCGGAACCCCGGCGGTATTCTGGTTAGATAAAAACAGAGCGCATGATGCGGAAGTAATTAAAAAAGTAAACCAATATTTACCGCAGCACGATACGACCGGCCTTGATATCCGTATCATGGCGCCGCAGGAAGCGATGCAGTTTTCGGTGGATAGAATCCGGAAGGGACTGGATACGATTTCTGTTTCCGGAAATGCGATTCGAGATTATCTGACCGATTTATTCCCTATTCTCGAACTGGGTACAAGCGCCCGGATGCTGTCCATTGTACCACTGATGAATGGTGGTGGAATGTTTGAAACGGGCGCCGGCGGTTCGGCTCCCAAACATGTACAACAGTTCCTTAAAGAAGGACATTTGCGCTGGGATTCTCTCGGTGAATACTGTGCACTGGTTCCCTCATTTGAAATGATTGCCAGTAATTACAACAATGAAAAAGCAGCGGTACTGGCGGAAGCTTTGGATGCCGCCATTGCCACGTATCTCGAAAACGGCAAACTTCCGTCCCGTAAAGTGAATGAACTGGACAACAGGGGCAGCAGTTTTTACCTGGGCCTGTATTGGGCAAAAGCTCTGGCCGCCCAGGATAAAGACGCCGAAATTAAAACACGCTTTACTGCCGTTGCGCAGCAATTAGAAGAGAATGAAGAAAGAATTGCGGCAGAACTTCTCGCGGCACAGGGCAATCCGGTTGACATTGGCGGTTACTACTTACCCGATCCGCAAAAAACAGAAAATGCAATGCGGCCAAGCGCGACCTTGAACGCAATTATTGACGCAATGTAAAACAGGCTAATGCCTTCCAGGTTTTTTTAACCTGGAAGGCGTCCTAAATGACCAACGTATTTTATTTGACTGACGGAACAGTCAAAAGTAAATTTGCGGCTAAGGAGAAGAGTATTAAAAATGGCCGAACAATTTAAAAAAACCTATATCTCTGTTCATGAATTTGTAGATTCCTGGGAAAAGGAAGTTTATGAACTGACCAACCTGGATTATTTTATTTTCCTGCTGATAAACAATCTGGCCGGTGAAATAGAAACTACTTATTTATCCAAATTATCAGACACAAATTTACTGCAGCTTCACACCGAAGAAACGGGTACGCTCTCCTTTAATATGGGAGACAGCCTGCAAATGTTTTTCGAGGAATACTGTTTTGACAGTTGTGGGTTAAACTGCCCCCTGCGCCTGCAGGATTCCCTTTCGGAAGAAGAGCAGAATGAACGGCAGATGGTGTTTGCCGATGCCCCCCTTCCCAAAACAGTCTGCCGGACAAAAGCAAAATGTCTCTATTCGGAAATTTCCACTTTTGTTGTGAAAGACACCCTGCTGGATTTTTATCATTTTGAAAAAGGTTTTATTTTGGATGAAAACGATCCTAATTTTGTTAAATTTTCGGATTTTATCGTAAAAAATATTCTTGCTACAATCCAAAAACAGGGCCGGGACCTGCTGCAAAATCCGGGAGAAAACGCCTCGTTACAGTTTGACAATTTAATTAAAACAGACGATAGCGGCTGGGATGGCAGTTTTAATTTGGAAGCGGGTGAAGATTCTGAGATGTCTGACGGAGATGAATGGAAACTGGCTTCATCCGGTTCTGCCGATGCGATTGAAAATTTTAAAAACACTTATCCGGAGGCCTTTAACGAAAGCAGCTTACTTTTGCTGCTAAACCGTTTTTCTGAATTTCTTACCGAATTTTTAGAAATGAAACGTATCGAGAATCTTGCGGTTGAGGAGGTTGAGGAATTTTTTACGGTAATTGTGATTCACGAACTTCTCGTTGTCGAGCAGAATCTGATTGGAACGGCTGCGGAAATGTTTCGCCAGCTGATGCGTTTTTTAGATTATAATTATGATCTACATCTGTCTTTGTCTTTTGAGGCCTTCTTAAAAAAAGCATTTCCGGAAATCGAACGGACCTTCCAAATTAGCAGAACCTATGGAAACGAACATCCTCTTGTTCATTTCCTGCTTTCGAAAGACGCCTCCGAACCTGCCATATTAGATGGCTTTTTCGAGGTTATTGAAATTTCAGGACACCTTGCGAGCGTAAAAGATATTCATTTAAAATCCCGCTTCGATTTTGTTGAACTGGTCGGTTTGGATATAGTGCAAATAAAACCCGGCGATATTCTGCATATGCAGATTTCGGCCAGGGGAACATCGTATCGCTTAAACCGTCTGGAAATGGTATACCCTGCTCACGCAAAATTATATCTTAATTAGCGGCTGTCTTTAAAGTAGTCTAAAACCTCACCCCCGAAGTATCGGGGCAGGCCTTCCTCTCCTGAAAGGAGAGGGAGAAAAGAAAGCTCCCCTTCTCCTTGTAGGAGAAGGGGTTGGGGGATGAGGTATTTATGATGACAGAAAGAATCATAAAAATTCTCATTATTTTCTGACTTTAAAGACAGACACTAATTAGCGGCAAATTTTATCCGGAGCATTTGCGCCGCAATTAATTTTAAAAAATTACTTTTTATAAACAGCCGCATCAGGGAAAAATAGTTTATTCCCGGATTTGCGCAAATATAGACCGGCTCCCAGCGCGGCGAAAACTTATCTTTAAAATGAAACAGCCCCTGATAATTATAGGCAAATTTAAAACGTCGCCCGGCTGCTCCGGCAAAACGTTCTTTAAAAGAGCGCGCGGATGGATTTTTTAAAAAAGGAACTTCTCCAAGGCTCCAGGTCTCTTTTTGTTCTTTTTTCAATTGCCAAAAAATGAATTCAGCCAGCGCTTCCATAACGCCCGTGGGGGCGTTCTTTCGGCGCAGAAGCAACTCGGTCTGAACTTTATGCCGGTGCACATCCGAAACGGTTATCGCCGCCAGCCATTCGTTTCTTTCATTTTCAAAAACAAAACAGCGCAATCCCTGTTCAAACTGATTTCTAAAAAGATGCTGCAGCTGTGGACGGGC
>JANTFQ010000301.1 GCA_024763405.1 Calditrichaceae bacterium | reverse complement strand
ACATTTTTTTTGGAACGAAAATGACGCGGTTTGTCTAAACCGTATTCTTTGCCGAAAACAGAAACCGCGTAATCACCGGCGTCTTTTACCGCATCGGCATTCATCCTAAATGAATCAGTACGCATATAGGTAATCAGACCAATGCTGCCCTGCCCGGGAATCACCACCCCTTCGTAGAGCGACTGGGCAATACGCATAATCCGTTTAGTAGAATAGCGCAGGCGGCTGGAGGCTGTCTGCTGCAGTGTACTGGTAATAAAGGGCGGAGGCGGCTGGCGTTTGGAAGCCTTTTTCTCGATGGAATCGATTTTCAGATCGGCCGCTTTGATTCCGGCGGTATGCTCTTCGGCGGATTCCGCATTCGGAATTTTTGCCTTTTTCGAATCTATTTTTACGAGGCGCACCTCAAACGGGTCGATAGGAGGTGTTTGAACGGAAGCGCTGATGGTCCAGAATTCTTCCGGTTTAAAAGCGCGAATCTCCTGCTCACGTTCACAAATCAGGCGCAGTGCCACCGACTGCACACGACCGGCGCTAAGGCCGCGGTAGATGGTTTTCCATAAAACGGGGCTCACCTGGTAGCCGACAATGCGGTCTAAAACACGGCGGGCCTGCTGTGAATGTACCCGGGCCATATCGATAGAACGGGGATTATTCATCGCCTGGTCAACCGCTTTTTTCGTTATTTCATTAAACTCCACGCGAAAAATATTTTTATTTTCTTTTTCGATAACCGTGGCAATATGAAAAGCGATTGCCTCCCCTTCCCGGTCGGGGTCAGTGGCAATAAACACTTTGTCCGCTTTTTTGGAAAGCGTACGCAGTTCTTTAATGATTTTTTCTTTGCCGCGTATTTTTACATACTGCGGTGCAAAATCTTTTTCAAGATTTACGCCGAGTTTCGTTTTGGGCAAATCAATAATATGGCCAACCGAAGCAGTCACCACAAAATCTTTACCAAGATATTTGTTGATCGTTTTTGCCTTGGCCGGTGATTCTACAATTACAAGTGATTTCTGTGCCATAGTCCTCGTAACAGATTCAGCCGGTAGCATATCTGTAGTTTTTAATGAATGGTATTGGTTCCCTGAGAGAAATAGAAGCCATTATATGAATTGGAACCGGATTCTGTTCCAAATATAATGGAAGCAGCGATGGATTTAACATCGTCTATTGAAATATTTGAGGTCCCGATTGAAAGCGCCCGTTCAATCACTAATTCCAGTTCAAAATCCGACAACAGCCCGAGATGAGTCATTTGCAGTAAATAGCCGTATGCTTCGGCCGAAATGATCATCCGTTCCACATCGTGCAAAATACGGCTGGAATCCGGTGCATACTGAAACTCGTCTTCCATTGCCGCCTGTTGTTCCTGCAGATGATTAAATATCCAGGAAAAAGCGAGATTAATTTCGCTTTCCGTATATCCTAGGGTAACTAACTGTTTTGATAAATCTTTATAACTATCGTCTTCCTGCGGCTGTTTGAATTCACCCAAAAGATAGACAATGATTTCTATTAAACGTTCCTGCATTGCATTCCTTTATATTTTTGCAAAAATTACCTAATTGAATTTGTAAAATCAAGCCGGTTGCGCAAAGCGCTGAATTAAACACAAAAAACCTGGTTAAACCGCCTCTTTTATATCTTCAATTACCAATTGTAATTTTGTACTTCCCCGCCAGTTATTGATATTCATTTTAAAAGCAGCGTCAATCATTTCACCAAAGCGAATTTCATCTTTATTTTCACCGGCATTCCACCACACACATTCAAAGGCCTGGTTCCCTTTTTCTACCACCAGTTTCAAATGCCGCCCGGCGCTCATTAAAATAATATCACGGATGCGCGCATTTTTCAGAACAAAAACCGGTTCTGAGTTGGTTTCTCCAAATGGACCGATCTCTCCGATCATCTGTGCTGTGTTTATGGAGAGCTGGTCAATTTCGATAACCGAATCAATTTCCAGAAGAGGAATTAAATCCTCGTCCATTAAAGTCTCATTGACATAGGCTGTAAATTCTTTTTTAAAAGCCTCGTATTTTTCTGCCGGAACGGTGAGACCGGCCGCCTTGTGGTGCCCGCCATAATTTGTAAAATAGTCTTTAAACCGGGTCAGCGCATTGGTCACGTGAAACGCTTCGATACTGCGGGCCGAGCCCACATAATTGCCATTGGCATCCCGCGTAAAGGCAAAAGAAGGACGCGCGTACTGCTCCTTTAAACGACCCGACACCAACCCGATTAAACCAGCCTGCCATTCACTGTTTTCCACAAAGAGAACTTTATCGAGCGGTTCATCAAGGGCTGTTATTTCATCTAACGCACTGGTAAGATAATCGTTTTGAAGGCCCTGCCGTTTGCGGTTTAACATATCGAGATACTGTGCTAAATCACGCGCTTCTTCCGGCGAGCGGGTAATGAGCAGCTTTAGCGCCGTTTCCGCGCTTTCCAGCCGGCCGGAGGCATTCAGCCGGGGCGCCAGGAAGAACCCAACCGAAATGGGTGTAACCGTTTTCTCTTTGACGCCGCTTATTTTTTTCAACTCGACCAGACCCGGCCGTTTTGTTCCGGACAGGACTTTTAAACCAAATTTTACGATGGCGTAATTTTCATCGCGCAGCGGCATTACATCCGAAATTGTACCGATTGCCGCCAGATCCAGCAGGTTCATTAAAAAGTTTTTATACTCATCTTCAGGCATTAATTTTTCGGACAGGGCATAAATCAGCTTAAAGGCCACCACCGCCCCGCAGATGGATTTAAACGGATATTCCGAATCGATGCGGTTTGGGTTGATCACAGCCGCGGCATTCGGCAGAGCTCCTTCCTGCAAATGATGATCCGTAACGACGATGTCGATATCCTTCGATGCAGCCAAATCAACCGCTTCGCCGGAGCTGATGCCGTTATCCACGGTAATGACGAGCTGCACTCCTTTTTCGGCAATCGCGTCGACGGAAGCCGGCCGCAGACCATAACCGTCTTTCTCCCTGTGCGGCAGCATAAATTCCAGCGGATAATTAATTTTTCGAAAAAAGAAAACCATCAGCGCCGTGGAAGTCATCCCATCCACATCATAATCGCCAAAGATTAAAATCTTTTCATTATTTTCTATGGCTTTTAAAATACGACTGACGCCCTTTTCCATATCCGGCAGTAAATAGGGCGAGTGCATCCGTTCCGACAGGCGAAAGGGGTCCATATGCGTCGGCGGGAGATTTCGGTTTTGTAAAACAACATCTATAATAGATTTTGAAACATCCGTGTTTAATATTTTCCATTTTTTATGAAGCAAGCTGATTCCTTTTTAAAATAGGGTGTAAAATTCGAGC
The DNA here is from genome assembly GCA_024763405.1 of Calditrichaceae bacterium. Classification (GTDB taxonomy): domain Bacteria; phylum Calditrichota; class Calditrichia; order Calditrichales; family Calditrichaceae; genus JANTFQ01. Next base: position 211 of record JANTFQ010000301.1, on the reverse strand, counting down.
GCTTATAGTAAACAATTATGCCATATAAAGCAAAGTGGGTGATAATTGTATTTTTATAATAAAAATCAATAGTGTCTGGTTAAATAGTGATGATCTAATATTTATTAGAATTTTTTCAAAATAACCCTCCCCTCCCGCCAGCCGGCGGATTTCCCCTCCCTTCCAAAAAAAGGGAGGGGATTACCCTTCGACTTCGCTCAGGGTACAGAAG
>JANTFQ010000300.1 GCA_024763405.1 Calditrichaceae bacterium | reverse complement strand
AAAATATCGAGGTAGAGTTTACACTCATCCGCGACCTTTGAATAATATACGGTGCCATCCTGTTTCTTAGAATCCATTTCTTCCGCTGCTTCTAAATCCAGAAGCAGATTCGTACGCAAGGCTGCTTCGCTTAACTTATAGGCTGATTTTAAATATTTTACCTTTTGCGGATTATTTGAATTTTCCATCTCGGAATACCACAGGGTATTTGGACGGTAACTATCGTATAAGGTCTGGCGGGCGGCATACGCTTCCGCATCTTTCCCTGCAGTATAAAGCGACGTCGCTATATTATGCTGAATTTCCGGAGCACGTTCAAATTGCGGATACATATCCAGCAGCGTTTCAAAAGCATAAATCGCTTTTTGAGGCTCATCAATCTTTTTATAAGTCGAGCCGATGGATTCCATAATTTCAGGTCCGTATGGACGGTCATTAATCCGTTCCAGCAATTTTCGTGCTTTATCGACGCCCTTTTTTGTATACGCTTCATCTGTAAAACTAATCCCGATATATTCAATCGCTTCATTACGCACATTGGGGTTTGATATTTTTTTTGCGGGGTCTAATTTCTGTGCACGCTCGATATCATCGGCCGTCAGGAGAAAATAGGTAATCGCGTCATTATAATATTTGGGTTCTCTCGCCGCTAATTTATAATAACTCCAGCCCAGTTTATATAAGGCCTCGTCGTATTTTTTAGAACCTTTGTATTTAAGCACATTTTTATAAAGCTGAATCGCTTTCCGTGTTTCCAGAATAGTTTGTTCTTCATCGGTTTTATCCAGACGCGGAGCAAAGTAGTATTCCGCCAGACGCATATACGATTCCGGGGCAAAGGGACTATCCGGATATTTATCGATAACCTCGCGATACAATTGTCTGCTTTTTGCTCCAAGATTCATCTTTTCCGTTAACCAGGCTTTCCCATAGAGAGCGTCATCGGCATAATCACTGGCCGGGTATTCTTCTAAAAGTTTATCATAAACGGCAATCGCTTCGGAATAATCAAATTTTGGGAATTGCGGCTCGACCGGTTCCTGCTCAATTTGCTTATTATCAAACAGGGCCAGTTGTTTTTCATATTCATTGTATTTCGTGTCATATTCATCTACTTCGGTGTCATATTTTTTCTCGGCGTCTTCAATATAGTATTCTGCCAGACGGATATAAATCTTATCCCGGTCTGCGATATTGACACCTTTTTCCTTAAGAAAATTAGCGCTCCAGTCCATCCCTTTAAGACGGTAAGATTCTTCTTCCTTACGCAGATCCTGAACTTTCACTTTATAATGCTGTTTAATTTTCATTAAATCTTCAATCGAAATTTTATTAAACAGGGTATCCGAACCGCTATTCGTTTTAGCCGTTTGGGCAAAAATTCCGGAATGCGCAAACACAAGAAATAAAATTGCAAGCAGGATAAAGTTCGCATTCTGTTTTATATTTTTTGATTGAAATATCATAGCAGTCATCCGCTTTTAAAACTAAGTTAACAATTTACCTAATTTTCATCGTCACGCAGTTTTGGAGGCTGCGTGGTCCCTTGATCATAATTCAGTTCCGTATCGTGTGTATCAAAATAGCTCTCTTCGAACTGACGTTTTAATTCTTCGCGTTCCCGTATGCGTTCTTGCCGCCGGACCCGCCGTGTCATCAGGGTAATTTCATCATCGATCTGTTCAATCTTATGTTCTATATTCTGTTTACGAATTTCCAGGAAATCATTAATTCGTTCGATCTGTTTTTGAAATTCTGCAATCTGAGCGGCTTTTTTAAGACGAACCGAAAAACGCACATTCGTCATTCCAAAGGCACTGTAGTTGCTCCAGTAATCCAGATTGATCCCGGTTTGTATCGGGTTGGATGTATAAGCACGGGTATCGAGGAAATCGAGTTTTTTTGCAAATTCCACCATACGTTCCCGGCTCAGCTCCAGCCGAATCATCTTGCGGTAGTTCTTTTGAGCACGGGCATTCTGAATTTCAAAATCCAGCGTGGTCAGCCGGCTCGTAATGTCCTGACGCTGCTTTTGGGTATCTTCCCGTAAATCTCTTATCTTTTTATTATTATTTTCGATCACACTTTCTTTGCGGGCCAGGGGATGGGCGTCAAAATAATTTAACCCGATGGAGGACTGCCGTGTAACCGAAACCGAATTAACGGCACGGTAAATTTTGAGCTGCATATTTTCAATGCGCTGAACCAGGGCTGTTTTACCCCGTGCTTCTGCCTTCTCTTTTAGAGAAGAAAGTTCCGCCAACTGTTTGTTTAAACGGGACACTTCGCTTTTAACGGCAACACCGCTGGCGCTCATATCCATATAGCCTAAACGGGTAAGCGGACCACGTAACCGTTTTACAACCGAATAGGCGCGGTTAAAAGCACCGGGATTATTTTTTTGCAGCGCCTTGTTTTGCAGACGTTTCGCGCTGTTCATCGTATTTTTTAACTGGTCGTATTCCGTATTCAGGCTGTCCGAAAATAATTTCACGTCACGGGCGCCAAACACATATTCAAAATCATCCAGAGCAGCATCTACATTTTCCTGAAGCTGTTCCGTATACGCCAGCAAGGTTCGCGCTTCCAGCAAATAGTCGGAACCGTAAAAATTATCGAGTAAGGCTTCCAGGTATTTTTGGGTTTCACCGAAATCCCTTTCCGAAGCCTTGCTTTTGGCCAGTTCTATTTTATACAGGGTCCAGCCGTATCCAATCAGAACCCGGTCATACTCGCTAAACGTTCCGGCAATCTGATCAAAATATTTCAGCGCCCCGTAATAATCCATTCCTTCATAACTGAGATAGCCCAGTTTAAGAAGAACGGTAAAACGGAATTCCGGTTCTATTTTTTCATCGGTCAAAAGAGCTGTAAAGACCTTTTTTGATTCTTCATAATTGCCAATACCGGCATACGCTTCGCCAAGCACAAAACGAGCTTCCCGGTATAAACCGGAAGAGGATGGAATTTCAAAAGAGAGTTCGATACATTTTTCAAACTGCCCGTCTTTTAACGCGGCGACAGCGGCCATAAATGTCATCCGGTACATTTTAGAGTCCCCGGCCTGCAGCATGGAACGCATTCCTTCATAACGATTTAGTACGTCGGAATAACGGTTAAAATGAAAACTGATGTGCATCAGGTTCAAATAGGCTTCCGAAAGATAGGGAGAAGAAGGATAATCGATTGTAAAATTGGTAAAATCATCTTCTGCCTGATGGTAACGCCCCAGCAGATAATTGGATTGCCCTTTATAAAAGAGCACATCATCCATGGTTCCGAGCTGTTTGTAACTGCGCAAAATTTCAGAGAAAGAACGTTCCGCCAGGCTGTACATCCCAAAATTAAAAGCCTCGGATGCCTGACGTAATTCACGCTTAAACATCTGTTCCTGCTGGGCAGTCGTTCCGTTTTTGAACAACCGCCTCTTGATTACCTGTACATCGGTCCAGCGCACCTGATATTTAATTAAATCCGTTTTCTTCCACTCTTTATAGACATCATAAACAGTGGCCTTCTTAACCGGAATTTCTTTCACAGCCGGCCTGA
>JANTFQ010000299.1 GCA_024763405.1 Calditrichaceae bacterium | reverse complement strand
TTTATTGTTCTTAATTTTATCATTTACAAATTTCAGATTCTGCAGGGAGTGGACGAAGAAGACTCTTCTCCGGGAACCGTCTATTTTGCCTTTTCCATTACCGTTCTGTTTTTAATATTCTGGCGTACCGGTACAGCGCCCGATATGGTTTCTGTTGCCGTTGCCGCGGTGATGGCCATGACCTGGGGAGACGGTCTGGCCAGTCTGATTGGTAAAACCTGGGGTAGAAATAAATATACATTTTTTAAACATAGCCGTACGCTCGAAGGTTCTGCTGCTATGTTTATTGCCGCTTTTACGTCGATTTACCTGACGCTGGTCTGGCTCCCGGGTTCAGCGTTAAGTCCGTTTTCTGTGCCGATGGGAACGGGCTATTTAGTTACGGCCGCTTTTACGACGTCTCTTGTCGGTACAGCGGCTGAGGCCGTTTCGCCGGCGGGAACGGATAATTTAAGCGTTCCTCTGTTAACCGCCGCCGTTTTATGGTTTTTTGTTTGAGGTCATTTAAAGCAATGGGATATAAATGAAACTTGCTACTCTTTGCTACTTGCGAAAGAACGATCAAACTCTTATGCTCCATCGGGTTAAAAAAGAAAACGATATGCACGAAGGTAAATGGAACGGGCTGGGCGGTAAGCTGGAAGCGGGCGAATCACCGGAAGAATGTGCCATCAGAGAGGTGAAAGAAGAATCCGGGCTGGATATTCGTAAACCGCAATTAAAAGGGGTGCTCACCTTTCCTGCCTTTAGTAAAAACGAGGACTGGTACGTTTTTCTGTTCGTGGTTACCGAATTCTCCGGGACCCTGATAGATTCGGACGAGGGTAATCTGGAATGGATTGACAATGACCAACTGTTTGACCTGCCGCTTTGGGAAGGCGATAAAATATTTCTCAGATGGCTGGAGAAAGAAGGCTTTTTTTCTGCAAAATTTATGTATAAAAATAATAAATTAATACATCACGAGGTTCTTTTTTATTAAATGAGCTTGCTGCCGTAGGCTTGAAGGAATTTTTTTTAGTAATTTTTGGTTCTATCAAATCGTTAAAACCGTAAGATTGGAGAAAGTATGGCAAAAGTTGTTATTATCGGTGCTGGTTTTGCCGGGCACACGGCCGCCTTATATTTAGGCGATGCTCTTGGCAAAAACCATGACATTACAGTCGTTAATAAGTTTGACTATTTTGGCTTTGTTCCTTCCTGGGTTTGGGTGGGAATCGGGCATATGAAACCGGAAAAAACCGTCTTCCCGCTTGAAAAGATTTACCGTAAAATGCATGTGAACTTTTTACACGGAGCGGTAACCGAAATACATCCGGATGAGCAATTTGTCCTGACCGATCGTGCGGGCGGTGGTACGGAAAAATTAGAATACGATTACCTGATCAATGCAACCGGGCCGAAACTGAATTTCGCTGCAACCGAAGGATTAGGTCCCCACGAAGGAAACACCGTTTCGATTTGTACGCTGGATCATGCAAAAGATGCCGCCGAGAAATACGCCTCTTTTTTAACGCGTCTGGAAAAAGGCGAACAGTTGAAAATGGTGATTGGTACCGGTCATCCCGGAGCAACCTGCCAGGGAGCCGCTTTTGAATATTTATCCAACATACACAAAGATTTGCTCAACCGGAAATTGCGTGACAATGTTGAATTGACATGGTTAAGTAATGAAGCGGCGCTCGGTGATTTTGGGGTGCGCGGTATTTCGGCGAAGATCGGTGGGGAAATTGTTTCCAGTGAAGATTTTGTCCGGGATATTTTTGAAAAGAATAAGATTAAATGGGAAGTGCAGAAAGGCGTTAAAAAAGTCGATCAAAACCAGATTTACTGGGAAGATTACGAGGGGAAAGAAGGCAGCACAGAATATGATTTTGCCATGCTCATTCCCCAGTTCCTCGGCATCCCGATGAAATATCTGGACAAGGACGGTAATGATGTTTCTGCAAAAATTGTTAATAAACCCGGTTTTACATTAGTGGACGGGATTTATGGCTTACCCTGGCAGGAACTGGCCGATAATCCGGATGCCTGGCCGGGTGTTTATCAAAATCCAACGTATAAAAATATCTTTGCCGCCGGTATCGCGTTTGCGCCTCCGGGCTCTATCTCAAAACCACACACTAATCCCAATGGACTTTCTATTACGGCTGCCCCGCCGCGTACCGGTATGGTTTCCGGAATTATCGGGCGTATTGTTGCGCTCAATCTCATCGATTTAATTAAAAAGGGGCAGATGACCCATAAAGAACGTATGACAGAGATGGTGGCCGCTTGTATTGCTTCGATGGGAGATTCGTTGTGGGACGGCTCTGCCGCCACCATGCTTATGTATCCGGTGGTTCCCGATACACGTACCTTCCCCAATGAACAAGGACGGGATATGTTTGTAACCCATATGGAAATGGGACTTTCGGGCGCCTGGATGAAACGCATCATCCATTCAACATTTATGTGGAAATTCCAGGGCCGTCCGGGCTGGAAGATTATTCCGGAATAAGGAGGAAACAATGAGTAGTTCTTTATCAAATAATATATTTTACCAGTTTTGGCGTTTTATTGTACTGAATCTGAAAATCCTGAAAGCAGTGGATCGCAGTAAACGTTCGTAATTTATACGGTGGTTCGACAGGCTCACCAACCGTATGTAGCCCGTGCATTGGGTTGACAGGCTCACCAACCGTATGTAGCCCGTGCATTGGGTTGACAGGCTCACCAACCTACGTAGACTTAGCTGTGGTTTGACAGGCGCCCCAAAATAGTACCCTGAGCGAAGTCGAAGGGTACCGACATAGCCGAGAGGTGTGGGGAGGGTGGCTCGACAGGCTCACCAACCGTATCTAGTCTTGACAGGCTCACTAACCGTATGTAGCCCGTGCATTTGGTTGACAGGCTCACCAACCTGCGTAGCCTTAGCTGTGGTTGGGCAGACGCCCCAAAACAGTACCCTGAGCGAAGTCAAAGGGTAGCGACATAGCCGAGAAGTGGTGGTTCGACAGGCTCACCAACCGTATATAGTCTTGACAAGCTCACCCACCGTATGTAGTCTGAGCATTGGGTTAAAAGGCTCACTAACCGCCGGCAAATGAGTAAGTACTACAATATCCGCCGTAAAAGACGAAAGGGCAGGGGCGGCAGAAGAATACTGAACAGACGCCAGCGCCGGGTCACAAACACATAGCGCTTCTTTTTCTCTAATGCCCTCAGTATCTGCCATGCTGCAACAGCAGGATCGGCCGACCAGAAACGCCGCGGCTGGTCTTCGGTCATAGGTGTTTCCACAAACCCCGGCAAAATAGTCGTAACAAAAATGCCCTCACGTTCTAAGCGCAGGCGCAAGCCGTCTAAATAAATGGCCTCAAAGGCCTTACTGGCATTGTAGGCCGGATACGGATTTCCAAAATATTTTGCCACCGATGAAATCCCGGCCAGGTGTCCGCTTTTTTGCCGGATAAAATAGTTGGCAGCAAAAACAGCCGCCCGGCTGAAGCCGGTCACGTTGGTCTCGATCATACTGCGTTCAATTTCCCATTCCAGATCGGGGTTTCGTACGC